>CAYFOB010000036.1:0-15520 GCA_964344525.1 uncultured Thiomargarita sp. | reverse complement strand
AAAATGATTGTGGATGATGGATACACCACCACCTTATTTGATAGTTTGACCAAAAATTTGGAGAACAATCGGGAGTTGTATGATTTTGTGTCAGATATTGTGATTAATGGTAAACGCACCCCATTTGTGATTACCAGCCCAATGATTAACCTTGCCAACTTATATGGTATATTAGCAAATGTTAATGGCTTTTGTCGTGTTCATAATCGAATCTATGAGCAGAGGATTTATGCCCATTTAGTCTCCAATTTGCTGGTTGCTGATCGCACCAATCTAGCCCCATCGCCGGACTATTTAGCTGAAAACAAATGTTAAAACGCTTTCTAATAACATCCTTACTCTTTTTGTTTCCCATATTTTTCGTTGGTGCCGCTATCTATTACCAAGAATTGAATAATGCCAAAAATATTTTGGAAATACAAGCGATTGAAAGTTTAAAAGGACAAAACGAACAAATTCTTGATGAGTTTGGCTATATTGTGTCAGATTTAATGTTTTTAGCGCAACAACAGGAATTGCAAAAATTGCTTGATAATGATACCAATACCCAGCGACAAATTTTAGCAGACGAATACTGTTTGTTTGCCTCCACCAAAAATATTTATGACCAAGTTCGTTTTTTAGATGAAACAGGCCTGGAGATTGCTCGCGCTAATTCTAACGCCGGCACTCCCGCCTCAAAACTTCAACAAAAAGGTAAACGGTATTATTTTCAGGATACCTTTGTATTAAATCAAAATGAAGTTTTCGTCTCACCTTTTGATCTCAATATTGAACAAGGGCAAATAGAACATCCATTGAAACCCATGATTCGTTTTGGCACCCCCGTATTTGATAGCACTGGACAAAAGCGGGGAATTGTGTTGCTTAACTATTTTGGTGCGAAATTATTAAAAAAAATGGCTGAAAGAGCGGCAACGGCTTCTAGTGCCGGAGGGCGGAAATTTCCAGGCCACTCGAAGCGGAGCTTCGGGGCATGCATTCCCAAGCGGGAGCTTGGGAACGAGAAAACCTATTTATTCTCGTTCCCAAGCTCCTGCTTGGGAATGCATTCATCGAAGCTCTGCTTCGAGTGTAGGTGGCCTGGAAATTTCCGCCATCCTGCACTAGTGAAATTATGCTTTTAAATGCCCAAGGGTTTTGGCTAAAGGGACTTGTGCCTGAAGATGAATGGGGATTTATGTATAGTAATCATAAAACCTTTGGCAACCATTTTCCTGAGGAATGGCAACAAATCCAAAAAAACGAATCTGGTCAATTTTATACTGACAAAGGTTTATTTACTTTTGTCACCATTTATCCCCTTTTAGAAGGTCAAAAATCGAGTACCGGCGCACAACAAGCATTTTCTCCCAGTTTAACAAAGCTGGGGATCCAAGACTATTATTGGAAAATTGTCTCTTATACACAAGGAAATCTTTTACAAACAAAATCCAATCAAATTTTGCTGAAGATGGCTATGCCATTTATGACATTGATATTGTTCGTTTTGTTGATTTCCGCATTTTTAACACATGCCCATATTAAAAACGTTCAGGCTGACGTGGCTTTACGGGAAAGTGAAGAGCGTTATCATGCCTTATATGATTTAATTCCGTTGATGTATTTTACCTTAGATACAAAAGGGACTATTTTATCAGTTAATCAATTTTGTGTTGAAAAACTGGGCTATACAGAGCTCGTTGGAAAGCCAGCAATAGATATTTTTTGTGAATGTGATAAAAAAGCGGCTTTGTCTCATTTTAATACCTTTTTAAAAAATCCAACGGTGGCTACTTGGCAATTTAGAAAAGTTTGTCAAAAGGGACACATTATTTGGGTTGAAGAAACGGCTAAGATGGTCAAAGATTCAACAAAACAAGATATTGTCTTAATTATTTCTCAAGACATCACTGAACGCAAACAGGCAGAAAAGGCAATAACAAAATTGGTTGAATCCGAAAAAATGGCGGCTTTAGGCGGATTAGTTGCTGGCATCGCGCATGAATTGAATACCCCCATGGGGGTTGCCGTGATGACAGCATCGACTTTAGTCACTAAAACACAAAAAATAACAAAAGCCTATAACAATAATCGCTTAAAGGGATTAGCTTTAAAAGCCTATTTTGATAAAATGAGATATGGTAGTGAGCTCATTTTAAAAAATATTGGACGGGCTAGCGAATTGGTTAAAAGTTTTAAGCAAGTGGCAGTTGATCAAACTCATATTGAAAAACGCACTTTTTTCGTCAAAAAATATATTGAAGACACATTAATGACTTTAAAGCCACACTTTAAAAAAACGCCCCATCAAATCAGTGTGAAAGGAGATGAGCATTTTGAAATAGAAACTTATCCAGGGGCACTTTCGCAAATTGTGACTAACCTGGTGATGAATTCTCTTGTCCATGCTTATCCAAATGGAGAGGTGGGACACTTGCGTTTTGAAATCCGTCGTGAAACAGAATATGGAATTTTGCGATATCAAGATGATGGTTGTGGCATACCTGAGAAAAATTGGGGCAAAATATTTGAACCCTTTTTTACAACAAAACGAAATCAGGGCGGAAGCGGTTTAGGGCTACACATCGTTTATAATTTAGTCACGCAAAAATTAAAGGGGAAAATTCAGCTTGAGAGTGGTGTGGGAACCACATTTATTATTTATTTACCGTTTAAAATTGAAAATTAACAACTCCTCAATCCTCGTTCCCACGCTCTGCGTCAATTATGTCTAACGATGAGCACAGAGCGTGGGAACGAGAAAATTATGATTCAGACAATAAAGATAACATTATGAAAAATAACAATACTGACAAACTCATCTTGCTTGATGACGAAGAAACCCATGCTCAGCAGCACACAGCATCATGGAAAGTCATGATTATTGATGATGACTGCGAAACTCACAATGCCATACACTTTGCTTTAAGTGATTTTGTTTTTGACGACAAATCGCTCACATTGATTTCTGCCTATTCCACTGAACAAGCAAAGTCTCTATTAAAAGCGCATGCTGATACAGCACTCATTTTTTTAGATGTGGTTATGGAAAAAAATGATTCAGGGCTTATGCTCGTTAAGTATATTCGTGATACCTTACAAAATAGCCTGATACGTATTATTCTCCACACTGGGCAACCAGGGTTTGCACCTGAAGACTCTGTTATTGTGGATTATGATATCAATGATTATAAGCTCAAAGTGGAAATGACGCAGCAGAAATTGTTTGTGACAATAACCTCTGCACTGAAAACTTATCATGATTTAATCACACTGGAAGAAAGTAAACAAGCGCTGCAACAGGAAATTCTTGAACGCAAACAAGCTGAAAAAGAATTGCAAAAACACCGTAATCATTTAGAGGAATTAGTCACAGAGCGCACCAATCAATTACAAAAAGCGCTTAAAACAGCCGAACAAGCTAAATTTAAAGCACAAGAAGCCAATCAGGCTAAGAGCTCTTTTCTTGCTAATATGAGCCATGAAATCCGTACCCCAATGAACGCCATTATTGGGTTGACAAAGCTCGCTTTAAAAACGGATTTGACGCTTAAACAACAAGATTATCTTAGGAAAATACAATATTCTTCTCAAACCTTGTTGGGTGTTATTAATGATATTCTCGATTTTTCAAAATTGAAGCCGGTAAATTGGGCATGGAATCCATTCCCTTTTGTTTAGATGAGGAATTAAACAAACTGGCCACTCAATTAAGCATGAAAGTTGAAGAAAAAGGGCTCCAGTTCAAAATTAATGTTGACGCTAAAGTACCCCGCTATCTTGTTGGTGATCCTCTTAGGTTAGGGCAAATTCTGATGAATTTCACCACAAATGCCATCAAATTCACTCAAAAAGGCAGTATTACCATTAACGTCGCCACAAATGAACAGGCTAACTTACATTTTTCGGTTACTGATACAGGAATTGGCATTTCTGAAAAAAACATTCCCTATTTGTTTGATGCGTTTACCCAAGCGGACAATTCAACGAGCCGCAAATTTGGCGGCACCGGTTTAGGGTTAGCAATTTGTAAACAATTAAGCAAAATGATGGGAGGGGAAATATGGGCAGAATCCCAATTGGATCAAGGAAGTACTTTTCACTTCCGCGCCACGTTTGGCGTTCAAATTGAACAAAATAAAACAAACATTAAAGAAACTGATACAACAATCACAAACATCAATGATGTCAAAATTTTATTGGTTGAAGACAATTTTATTAATCAACAAGTTGCACAGGAGATCATGCTAAGTGAAGGTTTAGTGGTACACATTGCGGATAGTGGCAAAAAAGCGTTGGCGATGCTTGCTGAGACTGATTTTGATGCGATACTCATGGATGTACAAATGCCAGGAATGGATGGCTATGAAACAACTCAATCAATTCGTGAAACCCCCCAATATCAACAATTGCCCATTATCGCCATGACTGCCCATGCCATGGCTGGTGATCGGGAAAAATGCATAGCTGCGGGCATGAATGATTATATTACCAAGCCAATTGACGAAGTACAACTATTTAGTACACTGAGGAGATGGATACAAGTAGATCACCCTGCAAAACAAATGACTTCAAAACCGGAAATACAATTGCCAGGCATTAATACCACAATTGGGTTAGAAAGATTGCGCGGAAATAGTCGCCTTTACTATCAATTGCTACAGGATTTTTACAGAGATTTTCATGATATTGTTCAAAAAATAAAGCAAGTGCTGCAAAACGGTGATTTTGACACGGCTCGGAGTTTACTCCATAACCTTAAAGGGAGCAGCGGTAATCTTAGCATTGATAATTTGTACGAAGCCTCCAAAGCTGTGGAAACCATACTCAAGACAAAAAATGAGATTGCACCAGAACAATTTGACTCATTTGAAACCATTGTGACGGAGGTCATGAAAACACTCGCAACCCTGACTGTTGAAAAATCAGCGAAAGAAGAATTGAACCGCGAAGAAACAGATATTGTGGCACTCACATTTTTGTTACCAGAATTGGCTAAATTAATAGATAATGGCAATCCTCAAGTGAGAGAAAAACTTCCCAAATTCAAAGCCTGTTTGAGTAAAGATTTGCAATCACTTTATGAACAATTGGAACAAGAAATTAAGAATTTGAATTTTGACGAAGCGCTAGAAATATTGAATGAAATAAGCAGCCAATTAGAATTGTCTCACTACACCAAAATATAGTTGATATTTCTTTGAAAAATCCGATTTTCCCAAAAAATCGGATTTTTTTTTGTTTGGAGGAAAAATGACAAATAAAATTTTAATTGTAGATGACGAGCCAAACAATTTAGATGTACTGAATAATTGTTTATGCAACGCTGGGTTTAAAGTGTTGGTGGCTGAAGATGGAGAAACAGCCCTCAAACGGGCTCATTTTATCAAACCGGATCTAATTCTGTTGGATGTCAAGATGCCAGAAATGGATGGTTATGAAGTTTGTAAACGTTTAAAAGCAGACGAAAAAACACGAAGCATCCCAATTATTTTCATCAGTGCATTAAGCGAAACGTTTGATAAAATCAAAGCCTTTACGGTTGGTGGAGTCGATTATGTGACTAAACCCTTTCATAAAGAAGAAGTGTTGGCACGTGTGAAAACGCATTTGAGGCTTCAAGCACAACAGAAACAATTACAGATTCAAGCTGAAAAACTCCAGCAAGCCAATGAACAATTGGTACAACTCAATCAAGAGAAAAACGAATTTTTGGCTGTAGCAGTTCATGATTTGAAAAATCCACTGTCGGCCATTTTGAGTCTGGTAGAATTAGTTGAGGACTCATTTGAAGGCAATAAAACCAATATCATTAGGTGTGTTCATTGGATCAAGGACAGTGTGAAACATATGTTTGACATTGTTACCAATTTGTTGGATGTGAATGCTATTGACTCTGGAAAACTCCAGTTAAAATTGACACAAACTGATATTTTACCTGTGCTTAGCTACATTGTGTGCGAGTACAACCAAAAAGCCTCCTGTAAAGAGATTACTTTAGATTTTACACCAGCCAACCGCAAATACATCGCTTACGTGGATATAAATAGGGTGCGGCAAATTTTGGATAATTTGCTTTCTAATGCAGTGAAATATTCGTCTTTTGGCAAAAAGGTATCTATCCGCATTTTCACGACCCAAAATGCCACGATTTGCTGTGAAATTCAAGATGAAGGTCCAGGTTTAAGTCACGAAGAACAGGCGAAATTATTTCTCAAATTCCGCCGTTTAAGCCCGATACCCACCAACCATGAAAATTCAACAGGTTTAGGATTGTTTATTGTGAAAAAATTGGTGACCGCTATGGGGGGAAAAGTCTGGTGTGAAAGTGAATTGGGTAAAGGGTCAAAATTTGTTGTAGAATTTATAAGTACCCAGCCACAAATTTAGGAATCCAATTTTGGGCGAGGACACTTCCAAGATCACGCCAAGCAAAGCGCTGCTTTGCACTCCACTTGAATTTTGTTTTTCGTTCCAAGCTGCGCTTTGCTTGGCGCGTTGCAGAACGAAGGAATGATAAAGAGGCTATTAAACTGATGATTAAAATTTTGAGGCTTGCTCTGGCATATTTCGTGACTGGCAAATTGGCCTTGATACTAGCTGTTCCTCCCGGCTACGCGACAGCGATATGGCCCCCATCAGGTATCGCATTGGCAGGAATTCTGGTTTTAGGATGGCGTGCTTGGCCAGGCGTTCTACTAGGCTCTTTTTTAGTGAATGTTTCATTTGATTATAGTTTGATCATGTCTTTAGGCATCCCGTTGGTTATTGGTAGTGGTGCTGCGTTGCAAGCTGTGATAGGCGCAATATTGGTACGGCGGTTTGCTTCTTTTCCTAACGATTTGGCTAATGTTAATGAAGTCTTTGCGTTTTTATTCTGGGGCGGTTTGGTCAGTTGTTTAGTGAATGCAACTCTCAGTGTGACCACTTTGATGCTGACTGGCAAAATTACGGGCTCTAATTTTCTGTTCAATTGGTGGACTTGGTGGCTTGGGGATGTGATTGGCATCTTAATCTTCACGCCACTGCTTTTGGTATGGGTACTCAAACCTAATCAAAAATGGCAAACCAGACGTTTACCTGTCACTTTAACAATGATAACAACGTTTCTCTTGACGTTAATTGCTGTTAATTTAGGGACATCTTGGGAAATAAAACAGCTAGAGTTTCAATTCAATCAACAAGCCTCAAATCTTGCCAGAGCCTTTGAAAAAAATTTAGTCACTCATCTTGAGGTATTGTATTCTTTAAGGAGCTTTTATCTCGCTTCAAGACATATTACTCGTGAAGAGTTTAAAATCTTTGTTGAACGTTCATTTACTGACTTAAAGGGTATTCAAGCGCTCTCGTGGAATCCTCTTGTGGATGATAAAAACCGTGACCAATTTGAACAGCTTATCCAACAGGAAGGATTTAAAAATTTTCATATCACAGAAAGAAATGCGACAAGAAAACTGGTTATAGCATCACAACGCTTCAATTACATCACTGTCCATTATATTGAACCTTTTGCCACAAATAGCAAAGCCCATGGCTTTGATGTAGCCTCCAACCCAGTTCGACGACAAGCCCTTGATTTAGCAAGAGATATTGATGATTTAGTGAGTACAGCGCGAATTAAGTTAGTTCAAGAAACGGGAGAGCAGTTTGGTATATTAGTTTTTTTGCCAATTTATAAGAAAGGTTTTGCTCATGACACCTTAGAAGAGCGGCGACAAAATATTGTGGGTTATATGGTAGGCGTTTTCAGAGCGGGTGATCTGGTGGAAGAAGCTTTATCTGCTTTAGATCACAAGGGACTCCTTTATCAACTCATAGATAAAACTGCGCCTATTAAGGAGCAACCGCTATTCCGTTCTCATGATTTACAGACAGCAGATATTATTTTAGAAGAATATTTGTTTGGTTGGGCGACTAAGCGCCTTGAAGCCAATTTTTATTTTGTTGTAGGTCAGCGAAAATGGCACTTTCAAGTCATTCCTACTCAAGAATATGTGGCGAAATATCGTCATGAAAATGCTTGGTTGATCCTCGTTATGGGGCTATTGCTTTCCAGTCTAGTCGGCGCTTTTGTGATGGTAGTGTCTGGACGGGATGTTTTGCTTCAACATTTGGTTAAAAAGCGTACTCTGGAATTGGAAAGCAATCAGAAACGTTATGAAGAAAAAAACCGCTTACTGGAACAAGAAATCAGGGTAAGAAAACGTGCCGAAAAAGCCGCAGAAGTTGCTAATCAAGCCAAAAACACCTTTATTGCTAATATGAGCCACGAATTGCGTACACCTCTCAATGGGATTTTAGGCTATGCCCAAATTTTACAGCGTGAGACCTCTTTCACCGCGGGGCAGCAACATGGTTTAAATGTGATTGAACAAAGCGGCAATCATCTGCTAGCCCTTATTAATGATCTACTTGATATAGCTAAAGTCGAATCGGGCAAAAGAGAATTGTGCAAGAAGGATTTTAATTTACCTTCATTACTGATTAATGTGAGCGAAATCATCAATATTCGGGCTAAACACAAAGGCATTCACTTTTATTTAGAATCTGCAGATGATCTACCCAATGGGGTACATGGTGATGAACGAAGGTTGCGACAAGTATTACTGAATTTATTGGGCAATGCGATCAAGTTCACTGATCAAGGTAGTATCACTTTAAAAATCAGTTTTAATAAGGGCGAACACATTAGAGAGCCCCGACTCTCTTTCAAAATAGAAGACACAGGTATTGGTATTTCTTCCGACAATCTGGAACGTATTTTTGAACCCTTTGAACAAGTTGGCATGCAAGAACGTCAAGCCAAAGGCACCGGCTTAGGGTTAGCCATCAGTAAGAATTTAGTGGAATTGATGGGTGGGCAGTTGCACGTCAGCAGTCAAATCAATGTGGGCACTCAATTTTGGTTTGAATTGGCTTTGCCAGTCCTCGAATATGAGGTTGCCCAAGTGACTACCCAGCAACCGATTATTGGCGTCAAAGGTGAGCCGCACAAAATATTAGTCGTGGATGACAATTTGGACAATCAAGCTGTATTGGTTGATTTACTTTCATCATTGGGTTTTTATGTTGAACAAGCTAACAATGGTAGTGAAGGCTTAGAAAAAGCCATCAAATGGCAACCTGATGTGATTATCACCGATTTAATTATGCCAGAAATGGATGGCTTTGAACTGATTAAAAAATTGCGTCAATCCTCAAAATTGAAAAATAAGGTTATCATTGCGAGCTCAGCCAATGTGTACGAAGCCGACAAAAAAAGGAGTTTAGCTGTTGGCAGTAACGCTTTTTTGCCCAAACCGATACAAACTGAAACGCTTTTTGAGCAATTGCAGCAGCTTCTTAATCTCACTTGGGTCTATCAAGAGAAGATTAAAGAAACGGCCTTTGATTTCAATACCTCTCAAGTCATGGTATTTCCGCCTTTGGAAAAAATGAAAAACCTCCATGAATTCTCTTTGATGGGGGATGTGAATGAACTGAAAAAGCAAGCGATCATTTTAATTGACTCCGATGTTTCGTTAAAACCCTTTGTTGCCAAAATGCAAGCCTTCCTTAAAAAGTATCAATTGAATAAATTGATTGAATGGCTTGAAGGAGAAATGACAGATGACAAATAAAATTTTAATTGTAGATGATGAGCCAAACAATTTAGATGTACTAAACGATTGTTTGTGCGAAGCCAATTTTAAAGTGCTGGTGGCGGAAAATGGAGAAACGGCCCTCAAACGGATTAATCTTATCAAACCTGATTTAATCCTGTTGGATGTGATGATGCCAGGAATGGGGGGGTTTGAAATTTGCCGTCGTTTGAAAAACAATGAAGCAACAAAAGAGATACCTATTATTTTTATAACGGCCAAAACAGAGTCTGTTGATAAAGTCAAAGGGTTTGAAATCGGTGCAATTGATTACATTACTAAACCCTTTCAAACTGAGGAAGTCGTTGCGCGTGTCAACAAACATTTGACTATCCACAATTTGCAAAAACAACTTGAATACAAAAATGCTCAATTGCAACACCATGTTTATCATTTGGAGAGTTTGGCGTCTCTTGGAAACGCCATTAATGAAACACCAAATATGGCGCAAATGATGGATAATGCCATGAAGGTGACTTTATCAGTATTCAACTGTGATCGGGCTTGGCTTCTATACCCCTGCGATCCGAATGCACCCAATTGGCACGTGCCAATAGAGATAACAACGTTAGAATACCCAGGGGCTAACATTTTAAATACAGACATTCCAATGGATCCAACGATATCTGAGGTTATGAGAGACATTTTGTCTGCAAGAGCGCCAGTTGCTTTCGGGCCTAACTACGAACACAAAGTACCCTCAACGGTTATCAAACAATTTTCTGTTCAATCCCAGCTATGTTTAGCCATCCATCCCAAAATTGGTAAACCGTGGTTGTTTGGAATACATCAATGTTCTTATGCAAGGAGATGGACAGAAAACGAACTCAATCTGTTCCGTGATTTTGGACATCACATTAGTCAGAGTTTAGGACTTTTCCTTTCTCTAAACGAATTGCAAATCGCCAAAACAAAAGCAGACTCAGCCAATCGTGCCAAAAGCGAATTTTTGGCTAACATGAGCCATGAAATCCGCACGCCCATGAATGCGGTGATTGGTTTTAGCAACATACTCGCCGCCAAAATAACTGATAAGCAACAGAAAGGGTATCTCAACTCCATTCAAACGGCAGGTAAAAGCCTCTTGACTTTAATTAATGATATACTTGACTTATCCAAGATTGAGGCAGGGCGGCTAGAGATTCAGTATGAGCCAGTGAACCCCCAAATTATTTTCACTGAACTACAACAGATTTTCAGCCTCAAGATGGCGGAAAAAAATCTTGAATTCATTATGGATATTGATGAAACCTTACCGTCCGCTTTATTATTGGATGAAACTCGTTTGCGACAAATTTTGCTGAATCTGATTGGTAATGCGATTAAATTTACTGACAATGGCTACATTAAACTTTGTGCTCATAAAATAGATGATGATCACAGCAAAGTCGATTTAATCCTTGGAGTAGAAGATTCGGGCATTGGCATTCCTGCTGATCAACAACGGCTTATTTTTGAATCGTTTAGACAACAGGAAGGGCAGAGTATTCGTCAATATGGTGGAACGGGATTGGGGCTTGCTATCACAAAGCGTTTAGTTGAAATGATGAATGGTCAAATTTCTGTGACAAGTGTTCCAGGCAAAGGGAGTTGTTTTGAAATCATTTTACGAAACGTTGAAATTGGGATCACCGTACCTTCTGCCAAACAAGATGATACTTTTGACTTAAACAAAATCACGTTTGAAAAAGCACAAATCTTGGTAGTGGATGACATCAAATCTAATCGTGATTTGATTGAAGAGTATTTATCACAAGTCAATTTAGAGGTGATTTGTGCAGAAAATGGACATGAAGCGTTGCTGTTTGCAAAAGAATATCATCCTGCTGTGATTTTAATGGATTTAAGGATGCCACAAATGGATGGTTATGAAGCCACCAAACATTTAAAAAACAATCGAAATACCGCCAATATTCCTGTTATTGCTCTGACTGCCTCTGTTGCCTTAAAATCAAAAGTTAAAACTAAGACGTATGGCTTTGATGCTTTTTTGCCCAAACCAATCAATATTTCTGAACTACTCAATGAACTCAGTCACTATCTAAAATATACCCAAAAAGCGGTTTCCCAGGTTGCAACGGTTGATAACAGATTGAATTTAGAAGAAATTAACAACTTACCAGAATTGATAAACAAGCTTCATCAAGAAGTGATACCATTTTGGAAAGAGGTGAATTTGGTGATGGAAATGGAAATGATTGTTGAATTAGCAGAAAAACTCATAGAATTAGCCAAAAAACATAATATCCCATTTTTCATCCATTATGGAGAAGCACTACAAGAAAACGCCCAAAATTTTGATATTCCTTATCTTCAAAAAGCACTCGAAGAATTTCCTGTTTTGATAAAACCATTAATGTAACGACAGGGATGAGTTATTACAGCCTTATAACGGAAAGCGATTATTAATAATAAAGACTGATGTTACGCAACCTATTTATAAAACCCATGAATAACTACAAGGATTACTTTTAATAAAGGATAAACCCCACCGATGAGGTGGCGCAAGACTTATCCTTTATTATTTAAACACAATCATGCTAACAATACCTAACTACCAGATTACTACGCCAATTTACGAAAGTACTAACTCGCTTGTTTATCGTGCGATTAGAGATAATCAAGCCGTTATCCTCAAAGTCTTGAAAGAAGACTATCCCACGCCAGAAGAATTAACGCGCTATCGTCAAGAATATGATATCACGCGCCGTCTAAGCAATTTGGACAGCGTAGTTAATGCCTACAGCCTTGAAAAATACCAAAATACGCTAGTGATGTGTCTAGAGGATTTTGGTGGAGAGTCCCTTAAAATATGGCTAGACAAGCAGCACACCTTTAGCCTCGAAGAATTACTCATGCTTGCCATTCGTGCCACTGATATTTTGGGTCAAATTCATCAGCAAAACATTATTCACAAAGACATTAATCCCTCAAATTTGGTTTTCAACCCAAATACTGGGATATTCAAATTTATCGACTTTGGGATTTCTACTCAATTATCAAAGCAACATCTCACCCTTAAAAACCCAGATGTGTTAGAGGGCACTTTAGCGTACATGTCCCCGGAACAAACGGGACGGACAAATCGTGCCTTAGATTATCACACAGATTTTTATTCATTGGGTGTGACACTTTATGAATTATTCACTGGCGTTGTGCCTTTTGAGACGATGGATGCCATGGAATTAGTCCATTGTCATATCGCTAAACAACCACAGCCCCTTAATAAAATTAAGCCTAGTATTCCCCCAATGATTTCAGATATCATACTGAAATTATTAGCAAAAACCGCAGAAGAACGTTATCAAAGTGCTTGGGGCATCAAAGCTGACTTAGAAAATTGTTTGGCTCAATGGCAGCAAAATGCTGCCATTGAAATTTTCCAATTAGCGCGTTTTGATATTTCTGATCGTTTTCAAATTTCCCAAAAGCTTTACGGGCGCGATCAAGAAATAGAAACCTTATTTGCTGCTTTTGAGCGTGTCACAAAGGGAACGACGGAAATCATGCTCATTGCAGGTTATTCTGGCATTGGTAAATCCATCTTAGTTAAAGAAATTTATAAATTGCTCACTGAAAAAAAAGGTTTTTTCATTGCAGGCAAATTTGACCAATTTCAACGCAATATTCCCTATAGTGCGATCATCAATGCCTTTTCCGAATTAGTGCAACAATTGCTCACAGAAAGTGAAGCGCAATTAACCTACTGGAAAGACAAATTATTAACAGCTCTTGGTCCTAATGGACAAGTCATCATTGATGTTATTCCTGAAATTGAATTGATTATCGGAAAGCAACCGACTATACCCATCCTTGGTCCAACAGAATCCCAAAACCGTTTTAACCTCGTTTTTCAAAATGTGATGCGAGTATTTTGCCAAGTCGAACATCCTTTGGTTATTTTTTTGGATGATTTGCAATGGGCAGACTCTGCTAGCCTTAAATTATTAGAGAGGGTAGATACCACCGCGCTCTTTTTGATTGGGGCTTTTAGGGATAATGAAGTTGATCCCACCCATCCGTTAATGATGACAGTTGACACACTCAGATCACTTAACATCACCATCAATCAAATGACCTTAAAGGCTTTAAACTTTGAACATATTAACCAATTGATCAGCGACAGTTTGCATCAAGACAAAAAAGCGGTGGAATCGTTGACAAAGTTGGTAATACACAAAACTGAGGGCAATCCGTTTTTTATCAATCAATTTCTCCATACGCTGTATCAGGAAAATCTACTTCGTTTTGAAGGCGCTTGGCAATGGAATATTAATCAAATTGAGACAATGAATATCACTGATAATGTGGTATATTTAATGATTGGTAAATTGAAAAAATTGCCCGAATCAGTACAACAGGTTTTACGTTTAGCGGCTTGTGTGGGCAACCATTTTTATCTGAATACCTTGTCTGTCATTTATGAAAAATCACCGATAGAGACTTTTCAAGATTTGATGCCAGTTTTGATGGAAGGATTGGTTTTACCCAAATCCGAAATGATTGGCATTCACAACTCACAATTCATTATTCACCAACTACAATTTTTACATGATCGTGTTCAACAAGCGGCTTATGCCTTGATTGATGATGAACAAAAGCAAGCCGTTCATCTACAAATAGGGCGTTTACTGCTGAAAAATGCGCATGACGACGCATTAGAAGATCAAGTATTTGAGATTGTGGAACATTTTAATCACAGTATTGAATTGCTCACTAATCAAGCAGAGCGACTTAAAGTTGCCCAATTGAATTTGCTGGCTGGGCAAAAAGCGAAGCTAGCAACAGCTTATGGGGCAGCAGTCAAGTACTTAACCATTGGGCGGGAATGCTTAACCGAAAAAAGTTGGGGCAATGACTATGACTTAACGCTGAATCTCTTTACTGAAGCAGCAGAAGCCGCTTACCTCAGTGGAAATTTTAAACAAATGGACCAATTGGCACAAGTCGTATTACAACAAGCACACACTTTATCGGATGAAGTGAAAATTTGTGAAATTCAAATATTGGCATATGCTGCACAAAATCAAGAAAGAAAGGCTATTCAAACCACATTCATTTTTTTAAAACGATTAGGTATTCATTTTCCTGAAGAACCAACAGAAGAAGACGTTGGATTGGCTATACAAGAAATGCAGACTTCTCTCTCTGGTAAAGCAATCCCCTCTCTTATTAACTTACCAATGATGACGAACACCAATATGATATTGGCAATGCGCATCATGGGAGCAATCATTTCTACAGCTTATTCGGTCTCACCAAGACTGATGCTTCTATTGATCATTAAACAAGTCGCTTTATCACTTAAATATGGCAATACGTCTGAATCGGGTTATTCCTATGTTTGTTACGGATTTACTCTCTGTGGCATCGTTGGAGATCTTGACTCGGGATATCAATTTAGCCAATTGGCTTTAGATTTGTTGAAACAATTAGGCGAAAAGAAACTTCAAGTGAGGACACTTTATATCTTTAATGATCTCGTCAGGCATTGGAAGGAACATGTTAAAGAAACATTACAAACCTTTCTACTCACTTATCAAATGGGTTTAGAAACTGGTGATCTCGAATTTGCTAGCTATTCTCTCCACGGTTTTTTATACTCCTCTTACTTTATTGGTAAGCCGCTTGTGACAGTTGAACAAGAAATGGCTTTATACAATGACGTTGTTGCTCGGTTTAAACAAAAAATTATTTTTAATTGGAATAACTTGTTTTGGCAAGTTTTTTTAAACTTAATGGGGCGCTCAAAACATCCCTGTCGGTTAATTGGTGAAATTTATGACGAGACGATTCAGTTACCACTTCACCAACAAGCCAATGATAGAACAGCGATTCATGATTTATACTCAGAACGTTCAGATTTTCGGTTTTCATAGCCGTCAAAAGTAGTCTAT
>CAYFOB010000035.1:5745-15728 GCA_964344525.1 uncultured Thiomargarita sp. | reverse complement strand
GGCCTGGAAATTTCCGCCATCCTGCACTAGTCACAAGAGGAACCCGTTTTGCTCAGTTACAGAAATGGTGCGTGTAAAATTATAAGTTATTGTTTTATTTATTATTTGTATAAATGTTGAGAGGAGCTAGCATCAACCCTTTGCCGATTATGTTGGAACGGTTTGTGTCGGGATTATGGCAATTTTGGTTTGTTGAGAAAGGAGACGATATGAAAAGCACACTCACCGCAGAACAAGTTAAAGAGATGGGCAAAATGTGGGGAGATTGGTTTCTTTCCACTTTAACCCCAGCGGAAAGATTAATCGGACTTAAGCCGGCGGAAAGATTAACCGGACTTAAGCCAGAAGAGCTTGATGAAATTGAAAAACTCATCAAAAAGCTTAGAAAAAAGCGATAATCATCGATAAATCTTGGACTCCTACTACATTGCCTAATTATTGTAAACTTTTTGATCTAAAGCGCCTTCGCTCTTAGCAATAATCACAGTACCCGTCGCGTCGCCAGTGACATTGACGGCTGTACGCATCATGTCTAAAAGACGATCTACGCCAATAATTAAGGCTATTCCTTCGACGGGTAATCCCACTTGGTTGAGCACCATCGCTAACATAATCAGTCCAACGCCTGGTACGCCTGCTGTGCCTATTGAGGCTAAGGTGGCTGTTAAAATCACGGCTAAATAGTCACCAACACCCAACGATATGTTATAAACGTTGGCAATAAACACGGTTGCAACGCCCTGCATAATGGCAGTACCATCCATGTTAATTGTTGCCCCCAGTGGAATCGTGAAGGAGGCGACTGAGTTGTCTACACCTAGCCGCTTTTCTGTGTTTTCGATATTAATTGGAATGGTGGCATTGCTGCTGGAGGTACTGAAGGCAAATATTTGTACTTCTCGCATTTTTTTCAAAAATGTCCAGATATTCAATCCTGAAAAGGTTTTGAGCAATACGGGGTAAGTGACAAGCGCATGTACGAAAAGGGCTGCGGTGACTACTAGAAAATAACTTAAAAGAGGTGTTATCACATCTATGCCTTGAAAAGCAAAGGTTTTAGCAATTAAACAGAATACGCCAAACGGGGCTAATTTCATCAAAATGATGACCAGTTGCATCATGATTTCGTTGTAGTCATTGAATTGCGCTTCGACTCGTTTGCCTGATTCTCCTGCCATAACAATAGCAATACCAAAAAGCAAGGAGAAAAAAATCAAGGGCAACATATCGCCTTGTGCCATTGCTTTAATGGGATTATCAGGTACAAGGTTGATAATCGTTTGGGCAATAGAGGGGGTTTCCTTTGGCGTAAATTCTTGAGCCGTTGTTGAGGCAACATCGAAGCCTTCTCCAGGTGCAACGAGAATGGCTAAGCCCAGTGCGAGTGTGATGGCAAGCGCGGTTGTCCCTAAGTAAAACAGGAGTGCTTTACCACCCAAGCGCCCCAATTTGCTAATATCGCCCAAGGCTGCGACACCACAAACCAGCGAAATAAAGACGAGTGGTACAACAAGCATTTTCAATGAATTGATAAAAATTTTACCAATAACGTGAAAAACGTCACCGACTAAAAATTCACTGATGAATTTGTAATCCATAAAAAAGAGGTTGAGTACTACCCCTAAGACGGCTCCGAAGAGCATCGCAAGTAGGATTTGCGTTGTTAAATTGTCGAGTTGCTTCATTGTTTGTCTCACTTTTCAGCCACTGCGCTCTTCGTTTGTAGGGTGGATGACGCGCAGCGATTCCACCCTACAATTGTCGATGATGTTACGCGCTTTTGTTCCAACTACCAAGCAAAGCGCTGCTTGGAACGAAAATTGAATTTTTTTTTTCGTTCCAAGCAGCGCTTTGCTTGGGAACGAAAGTGCGTAACATCAGTTATATTAAATTATCTCAGGACCATCATAACCCTTATTAGGATCATCAGGATCAGCTTTTATCTGCTCGCGCCGCAGCTGCACCCGCGCTTGCATCGCGTCTGCCTTGAGAGGAATCGTCTTTTCTCCAAACAACACTTGTTTTAGCAACCTAAAACCAAATTTTAACAAAGCCACATCGTCTGTTTTAAGCGCATCAAAAGTCGCCGCCTCTAAATCATAAATTTGAGAAAATCCTTCATTGAGGACAAAATTCCGCAATCCATCAAGATTATAGCTGCCCATAAAAAAGAATTGGAAACTACGCTGCGATGGCTTGCCTATGGTCGGTCCAGCAGAGCGTTTTTTCAAGATAATTTGTCGCCATTCACGATTCATTTCGTCGTATTGATCAACACCTTGCTCCTGGCGATAATCATCCACTGTAATGGTACGGGACTCATTATGCCCCAGGCAATGATCTTCTTTGATTAAAAAATAGGTATCTTCATCAACAGAGGAATCTTGTAAACGCATGGACATCAAACCAAGTGCGTAATATCGACACACTGTTGGACGATCCTCATACACAGTACATCCCTCTTCACTGAGAAAGGGGCACGCAGGGTTATCATCAGCAGTGCGAATTTTTACCCCAGGCATCCCATGTCCATCCATTTCATAAGGGACAGTATATTGTGCTAAAAACTCATTAGAAGTCAATGCCAAACGTTTTTTTAAACGTAAAATATCATAAGGAGTCAACGTAATATCAATACGCTTACAACATTCATTAAAACAAGCAATGTCTTTATGGCAACGAAATTGGATGGTATCGTCTAAAGAAAGTTTGACAGGATTTAGGGGGCTGTTGTAGGGTAAATCGCTCATGGATGAGTTAGTCCTTAATAAAATTGAATAAAAATAAAGCCTTAGAATAAAGCGAGATTTTTAGTTGGCTTTAGCCTCCGTGTTATTTCAAGGCTATGTTTAGAATAACAAACCATTTCATCTCAAACGATTAATTTTTTAGATAAGGTAATGAAAAAATGTTATATTTGAGTGAATTGCTGATGCAACACCACGAACTGCAAAATTTTGATGAGCTGGTAGAGCTCGTCAAACAACAAGCAGAAACGGGTGAGCGTTTTTTTCGTATGGATGTACGCCCTCCTTTTCCAGATACGCCCACCAATTGGGAAGATCGTTTGGAAGCCGCTTTTTATTAACTGATAACTGATAACTGATATGTTGTGGCAAGAAGAAGAGTCTCATGCACCTATTTCCCAGTCTATTGTGGATTTGGTCTTTGGTATCAATTGTCAATCTTTACCAGCAGACCATGCTTATGCCCTATCCCAAGCCATTTTCGGCGCATTGCCTTGGTTTAAGCAAGAACCACAAGCTGGATTACATTTAATTCATGGCGCAGAATCGGGTAATGGTTGGTATTGCCCTGATGATCTGATCTACTTATCGCGCCGTACCAAGCTAACCCTGCGCTTACCTCAACACCGCATCACCGCAGCGCAAGCCCTAATTGGGATGACTTTAGATGTTGGAGGATACTCACTCAAAGTGGGTGTGGCTAAAGAAAAACCGCTCACTAAAATGCCAGTCTTGTTTGCGCGACACATCGCTGCTAATTCTGAGGAGGAGGAAGATGCCTTTTTAGATAAGGCTGTTGCCAAAATACAACAAATGGGCATTCAATGTCGCAAAGCCTTATGTGGCAAAACCCACCGCTTGAAATTACCTGGCGGTGAATTATTTACACGTAGCTTAATGATTGCTGATCTCAAACCACAAGATTCGATGACTTTGCAAGAACAGGGCTTGGGTGAGGCGCGAAAAATGGGTTGTGGATTGTTTGTGCCGCATAAGGATATCAAACCGGTGAATCTTGACGATTAAACTACAAGGAGAAACCTAGCGCGAATTTCTTGATTTATGGTGGATGGGGCGTAGCAAAGCGCTGCTTTGCACTCCAAAAAATTCAAATGGAGTGCAAAGCAGCGCTTTGCTACGGGCTTAGAACGATAGTGCGTAACATGAGTTATCCTTCTTAAAAATAATCCTTGTAGTTAGTGCAGGACTTCAATTATTTATTGGCACGATGCTCAATCAAATCTTCAACAACACTTGGATCAGCCAAAGTCGAGGTATCACCTAAATTACTGATTTCATTGGCTGCAATCTTGCGCAAAATTCGGCGCATAATTTTGCCTGAGCGCGTCTTAGGTAAACCTGGTGCCCATTGGATCACATCAGGTGAAGCGATGGGACCAATTTCTGCGCGTACTTGTTTGACCAATGCCTTGCGTAATTCTTCGCTTGGTTCTTTGTCTGCCATTAATGTGACATAGGCGTAGATGCCTTGCCCTTTAATCTCATGGGGATAACCGACGACAGCGGCTTCGGCAACGGCTTCGTGCAGCACTAAGGCACTTTCTACTTCAGCCGTACCCATGCGATGTCCTGAGACGTTGATCACGTCATCAACACGTCCGGTGATCCAGTAATAGCCATCTTTATCACGGCGTGCGACATCACCGGAAAAGTAGTTGCCTGGGTAATTGGAGAGATAGGTATTGATAAAGCGTTGATGGTCGCCAAAAACAGTGCGCATTTGGGAGGGCCAAGAGCGGGTGATCACTAAATTACCCTCGGCGGCGCCTTCAAGGACATTGCCTTCATTATCAACTAGGGCGGGTACGACGCCAAAAAATGGGCGTGTTGCAGAGCCGGGTTTTAATTTTGTTGCGCCAGGCAGTGGGGTAATCAAAATACCACCTGTTTCTGTTTGCCACCACGTATCAACGATGGGACAACGTCCATCACCGACAACATGAAAATACCATTCCCAAGCTTCAGGGTTAATGGGTTCACCAACGCTGCCTAACAAACGTAAGCTCTTGCGATTGGCGGCTTTGACTGGCGCATCTCCTTTACTCATCAAAGCGCGAATTGCGGTGGGGGCGGTATAAAAACTGTTGACTTGGTGTTTGTCCACCACTTGCCAAAAGCGCCCTGCGTCAGGATAGGTAGGTACGCCTTCAAACATCAAGGTTGTCGCACCGTTAGCAAGTGGACCATATATAATATAGGAGTGCCCAGTCACCCAACCCACATCAGCTGTACACCAATAAACATCACCATCATGGTAATCAAAAATGTATTTGTGGGTCATGGCTGTGTAAAGTAGATAACCGCCGGTGGTGTGCAAAACGCCTTTGGGTTTGCCAGTAGAGCCCGAGGTATAAAGAATAAATAAAGGATCCTCTGCATCCATTTCTTCAGGTGGGCAACTTGTTGAGGCTTTTTCAATTTCTTCCTGATACCAAATATCTTGACCATCTTTCCAAACTTGCTGATTTCCGGTATTTTTAACCACAACCACCGTATGGACATTTGGGCAATCTGCGAGGGCTTTATCGACATTGGCTTTAAGAGGTACTGCGCGTCCACCACGCAAACCCTCATCAGCCGTAATCACCACTTCGCAGTTAGAATCCTGTATGCGATCTTTCAAAGCCTCTGGGGAAAAGCCACCAAACACGATGGAATGTATTGCGCCAATACGAGTACAAGCCAGCATAGCAACAGCTGCTTCAGGGATCATTGGCATGTATATGCAGACACGATCTCCTTTTTTGACCCCCCGCGCTTTAAGAACATTGGCGAGACGGCACACTTTATCGTGTAATTCACGATAGGTGATTTTTTTGTCTACGCTGGGATCATCACCTTCCCATATAATTGCCACTTGATCGCCCCGCGTTTCCAAATGACGATCCAAACAGTTGTAGGAAACGTTGAGTTTCGCGCCCTCAAACCAGCGGATATTGCCCTCATGAAAATCCCAGCTTTGAACTTTATCCCAGCTTTTGAACCAAGTGACAAATGCCTTGGCTTGTTCTGTCCAAAAACCATCTGGATCAGAAACTGAACGGGCATACATTTCCTGATACTTTTCCTCAGTAATATGCGCTCTTGCGGCAGCTTCAGGGAAAACGTCGTAGACTTTCTCGTTTGGCATGTTATGTGCTCCTTTGTTTATACAAGTGCTGTCAGGTTGTTGGAGTGCACACTCCAGGTACCCGACAATAGGAACTTGGGAATTGTGCAATGCAGCAAATTATATCACAAAATTTTATGTTCAAAATAGGCTAATGCATAAGCAAGGCGATTTTTTGTCAACCCGAGCCACAGTAAATTCATTTTAAACAACCCAAATTAACAAAATAATACCTAATCCTAAACGGTAAACAACAAATGGCAACATGCCGATGCGATTGAGTAGGCTGATAAAAACGTGGATGCACAAGTAGGCACTGATTGCCGAAAAGACAACAGCAAGCCCTAAAGCTGACCAATCAACGGGGATATTTTCCCCGACTAATGATAGGCTTTCAACGGCACCAGCAAGGATGATGATTGGAATCGCCAACAAAAATGAAAATCGTGCCGCTGCCTTGCGGTTAATGCCTAATAATAGGGCAGCTGTGATGGTAATGCCTGAGCGCGACGTTCCTGGAATCAGGGCGAGCGCTTGCGCCAATCCAATCAATAAAATATCTCGCCAGGTTATGCTGTACTCATCGCGCTCCCGTTTTCCAACCATATCCGCCCACCCCAGCAACAAGCCAAAAACAATTGTTGTCACCGCGATAATAAGAGGTGATCTTAAATAAACGTCCCAATCAAAACCGGCGATTGCTAAACCAGCTAACCCTGCTGGAATTGTTCCTATTCCAACTCCCCAAACTAAACGACTTTCTGGCGTTAATTGGAAAGTTTTCATTGACTTTAACCAGCTTCCTAATAAAGGCATCAAATCAGCACGAAAATACATGAGGACAGCAATGAGTGATCCCACATGCACAGCGACATCAAAAGCCACTCCTTGATCTTCCCATCCTGTGAGTTGAGGTAACAAAATAAGATGCGCTGAGCTTGAAATCGGTAAAAATTCAGTTAGCCCTTGTATGACTGCGAGGATGATAATATGTAAAATGTCCATTGATGACAAAAATGAAAAGTTATAAATTGATTACTGATGTTACGCATTTTTGTTCCCACGCTGGCAAAGCGCTGCTTGTGAACAAGCTTGGTGCACATTAATTTTTTTCCACCACCCACCGTACAAAACGCCTATCTTGCAAAGGGACATTTTCTAAAATAGAAAACCCTATACGCTGCAACATCCAAACCACATCATCACGACTGTAACGATTATGTTCCATAAAATGCGTAAAGAGATTACTCAATGTCTCATGGCTACTCTCAAAAATATCCTCTGAAGCCTCTGAAGCGACATAATCTTCTAGCGGAGTACGCACCCAATCCACAATCATTCCTCGTCCCCCCGGCTTAAGGCAGCGGTGCATGGATTGTAACAATCGTATGGGATGTGTCATTTCGTGGAGGACAAAAATTGCGGTGATGGCATCAAGACTATTATCAGCAATGGGCAGATTAGCATCATGTAAGTCATGCTCAAGCATTTCATAATCGTGGCTCTCAGCCAACATCCAGGGCGCACATTCAACGCCAATTAAATGCGCTTTTGAGTAGCGCTCCCGTAACGCCTGCAATAATAGACCTGGACCACTACCAAAATCCGCTATTTGCGGCGAATCACTTAACACAGGCGCAATCCAATCACCCCATGCCGCCCAAAATGCGTCATTGAAGCGGTTAGGCGCCGTTTCTTTCATCTTTTGCATGAAATGTTTACCATCAACATGGTGTTGTGCGAGTGCGGTAAGAGTATCTTGCATAATTAATTTATTTTACTGATGTTACGCAATCTATTTAAAGCGATTAAATGTTGAACTGTGATTCTTATGATTTATGTGATTGATTTGACGAAAAAATCCGCATTAGCGCCCTCATAATAATCATATCAATCACATAAATCACAGTTCAAATTATTTTTTGATGTTACGCACTATCGTTCCCAAAACCACAAATAACTACAAGGATTATATTTAAGAAGGGATAAACCGTAGCTCTAAAACGGTTTTGACTTATCCTTTTTAGCTAATATAATCTATGGTTTTACAAACCTTGGACTTCAAAGCCGCCTTCTCTCATCCCGAACAAAGCCCAATAAAGGTTCATCAAACCCACATGTCAGCGCCATCACTTTGAACAATTCTCCCATTTCATTAGGTAAAATCAACATCTTAGCCTGTTGGGTTTGTTGCAAGGAATTTTTAGTTTCATTAAAATCAAGCGCTGACAGCATTTCTGGCAATCCACACGCTAACAAAAAATGGGCCTGATTTGTATAACCTGCAACTTGCAAGCCAGCAGCATGTGCGGATTCTGCCACCGCCGTAAAATTAACGTGGGCAGTAATATCTTGTAAGCCGACTAAAATGAGTGGATTATCGTGACTATGGTGGCGATAATGACACATCAATGTGCCTTGATTGCGTTGGGGATGATAATACTCAGCGCTTGGAAAACCATAATCTATCAATAACACCAGACCAGCTGCCAAAATATCCGCCACCGATTGTATCCAAGCTGGCAAAGCTACATTGATTTCTGACACATAACCAACAGGCAAATGCAACATCTCCACTGCTGCCCGTAATGATTCATCACGAGTTGGCAACATTTGCCAAACAAACTCAGCATCGGCTAAGCCCACATAAAATTCACAAATATTTTGCTCATCTAAACGAAAACGCCGTATTGGCATGGCATCCAAAACTTCATTTGCCAAAATGACGCCTTGTAACGGCTCAGAAGGCAAACTCTCTAGCCACTGCACTCGCGCTAAAAGTTGGGGCACTCGCGCTTGCAAAGTTTCTCGTTGCCGTTGTTGCAAATCGGCACTGATTTCTAAAATCAAATATTGTGTGGGTAAACAATTTAAACGATCTAACTCTTTTAAGATTTCAGCAGCCATGATTCCAGAACCTGCCCCAAATTCTAAAATCACCGGTTGATCAAAGGTGGCTAAAACCTGTTGACATTGTCTCGCAACACATTGCGAAAATAAGGGCGAAATTTCCGGTGCCGTGATAAAATCACCATCAGCACCAAATTTGCGAACACCGGCACTATAATAGCCCAAACCAGGCGCATAAAGTGCTTGATTCATAAACTCAACAAAAGGAATAACCCCCCCTGCCTCATTCATCGCCTCTCTCATCATCATCATCAAACGTTGACTATGGCGAACAGCATCAGGGTGGGGCGGAGGTAAAGGTGAATTTTGCATGCAATTTTCTCAACAACAAAAAATGCCAGAAAATAGCTTAACTCATCAAGTGGTATTTATCACTGGCGGTGTCAAACGAGTTGGCGCAGTCATCGCACGCCACTTACATGCGGCAGGCATGAAATTAGCGCTACACTACCGCCACTCAGAAACCGCAGCACACGCCTTACAAGCTGAATTAAACAACCAACGCTCAGAATCGGTGCTATTGTTGCAAGCCGATTTACACCACACAGGCAAACTGCGAAGTATGGTACGAGAAATCATAGACCATTATGGACGATTAGACGTTTTAATCAATAACGCCTCAAGCTTTTACCCAACCCCAATCGGTAAAGTGAGCGAAAAAGACTGGGAAGATTTGCTAGGAACAAACCTCAAAGCCCCATTTTTTCTCTCACAAGCGGCAGCCCCGTACTTAACCGATACCCAAGGTTGCATTGTAAATTTAGTAGACATCCATGCAGAACGCCCCATGAAAGAACACCCAGTCTATTGCACTGCAAAAGCAGGATTAGTCATGTTAACCAAAACGCTAGCGCGAGAATTAGGACCAAAAGTACGTGTCAATGCCGTAGCGCCTGGCGCCATATTATGGGCAAACAACAGCATGGATGAAATCAGTCAACAACGCATCATCAGCAAAATACCCCTCAAACGTCAGGGTGATCCAAAAGATATAGCACAAGCAATTTTATTTTTAATCCGTGATGGGAGCTATATTACAGGACAAGTGATTAATGTTGATGGGGGGCGTAGTTTGAATCAGTAAAAACATCCTGGGATTGAATCTTGGCACTTCTGAAAATTCGTTCTTGTTTCCTTAGCAAAGCGGCCGCGAAGCACTCCAATAAGACCTTGAATTTATTGGAGTGCTTCGCGGC
>CAYFOB010000035.1:0-5735 GCA_964344525.1 uncultured Thiomargarita sp. | reverse complement strand
TATATACTATAATGCAAAATTCCACAGCCTATCAAAACTTTAAGGGAGAACAAATGTCCACATTATTACAGCGATTCTTATTGGCTACACTCTTGAGTATGCCATTGACCCTTATCGCGGATCAAATGTCAGCAACGGTGCCACTTGATTTGGAAAATCCCGCTCATGTGGCACCTTGGCAACGTTACAGTGCTTGGAGACAAAACAAGTGGAACAACTACTGTAATCTTAGACAAGGGGTGACAAACCCAGTGTCTTTTATCCAATCCGTTGCTAATCCGATTGAGGGTGATCCTGTTAAAGGTAGGGAACTGCTCACTAACCGCAAAAAAGGTAATTGTGTTGCTTGTCATATTATACCCGACGTCTCCTTACCTGGGAATGTTGGATTTAATATCTCAACCATTGGCAGTTGGAG
This sequence comes from uncultured Thiomargarita sp., assembly GCA_964344525.1. Lineage (GTDB taxonomy): Bacteria > Pseudomonadota > Gammaproteobacteria > Beggiatoales > Beggiatoaceae > CAYFOB01. The sequence goes on along the minus strand of CAYFOB010000035.1, from coordinate 5,317 downwards.
ATTGCCAGATGAGTTGTTGTTTAATTACATTTATGATGCCAGGATTTATAATCCAATAAGCGTTATGCCACCTTTCGGCTCAAATAAGGTGCTTACCCGGTCTGAAATCATGGACATTGTGTCTTACTTAAAGACATTGACAAAACCCGCTCAATTCGACAATCCTAAAGACAATCCAGACAAACGTACAGTACCTGTTGAAAGGCGGGATAATTTAGATGAATTTGAAAATCCAGGCATGTTCTTGCTTACTGACGGCGAAAAACTCTATACTCAAGTTGGACCAAAAAATAAATCTTGCCAAGATTGTCATGGTGATCCTGAAAAAGCCTTTGGCAATTGGGCTGTTCATATGCCCAAGGTTGAACCACGTTTGAATAAAGTCCTTGGTGTAGAAGAATTTATTACCCGCCATGCACGAGCAACGACAGGCGCTGACTATGTAGTCCAAACGGAAAAAAATTTGGGATTGGCAATTTATTTACGCTATTTGGCTAATGGACAACCCATTTCCATAAACACCAGCGATATGAACACGCGCATTGCTCTCAGACGCGGTGAAGCGCTGGTGAACCGAAAAATTGGTCAATTGAATCTCGCCTGTGCGGATTGTCATGTGACCAGCTCTAACAAGTGGATACGGGGGCAATATTTAACCACACTCGTTGGTATGATGGACCATTTTCCGGCCTATCGTACCAGTCGCTCTGAAGTTTGGGACATTCGGAAACGTTTTCAGTGGTGTAACATCTCAGTTCGTGCTAACGAATTAGCACCTGATGCGCCTGAGTATGGTGATATTGAACTTTATTTGACTGCGAAAAACAATGGAAAAATATTGAGTGTTCCTGGGATTCGCCATTAAATGCAGGAGTAGAAAAATGAAGACGTCACGTAGAACTTTTCTCCGCAATGCCGTTGTTTTAGGTGTTGGGACAATCGTCTTACCATCAACCGTTTTGGCAGACAGACCCATTGCTGCCTTTCAAACCGATTCGGTTGATCATTCCTTGGATAATTTGTTTAAAGATGCCACAATAGAGGCGACTGATCAAATCACTATCAAGGCACCAGAAATCGCTGAAAACGGTCGAGTAGTGCCGATTGAAATCAAGACTGACTTAACCCAAGTGGAATCCATTACTGTTCTAGCAGATAAAAATCCCAGACCATTAGTGGCTAGGTTCAAATTTAATGGTAAGGTCAAAGGTTGGGTCAAAACGAATATTAAAATGGGTGGCACTAGCAACGTGATTGCTGTGGTTAAAGCCGATGGCAAATTGTACAAAGCCAGCAAAGAAGTGAAAATAACCATTGGTGGTTGTGGAGGTTAATATTATGTCATACAGAACACGGATGAGAGCTCAGCTCAAAGGTGATTACACAGAAGTCAAAGTGCTGATCAAACATCCCATGAAACCCAGCAGCGAAGATAAGGCGACTGGCGAAAAAATAAAGGGTCACTACATTGAAGAAGTGACTTTTAAACACAACGGTGAAGTCGTGATGTCGGCAGACTGGGGCGCTGGGGTTTCTGCCAATCCTTATTTTTCTTTCCAATTTGAGGGGGGCAATGTGGGGGATTCGGTGGAACTCACTTGGAAAGATAACCAAGGTAATAGTGGCAAGGTTGTCACGACAATTATTGATTGATGTAATGTCCACGCGAAGCAGCGCTTCGCGTGGTAACAAGAATGTGTCACATCAGAAAGTCCATATTGGGTGGATACCAAGTCCACCCAACGCTTGCTTAAAAAGGTTTCTCAATGAATCGTCGTCAATTTATACATTTAATGGCTATCGCAGGAGCCTCTGGTATCACCTTGGCAAAAACGCCAAATGATCCCTACGATATTCCTAATGTTGGTCAAGTTCGTTTGCTCCATTTTACTGATTGTCATGCCCAATTATTGCCTGTCTATTATCGTGAACCTCATATTAATTTAGGTATCAAAAATAGGTATGGCAAAGTCCCACATCTCGTCGGAAACCAACTCCTACAACATTTTGGCATTAAACCCAACACTCGTGAAGCACACGCTTTGACTTATCTCAATTATGAACGGGCAGCCGAACAATATGGAAAAGTGGGTGGGTTTGCCCATTTAGCGACGCTAGTCAAACGTTTACGCGAGAATTATGGGCCTGAAAAAACCTTGTTGCTTGATGGTGGTGATACTTGGCAAGGTTCAGGCACCGCCTATTGGACGCGAGGACAAGATATGGTTGAAGCCTGTAATCGGCTAGGAGTCGATATTATGACTGGACATTGGGAATTTACTTATTTAGCTGAAGAAGTTTTGGCTAATCTGAAAAAATTTCAAGGTGAATTTGTCGCCCAAAATATCTTCGTTAAAGACGAATCCTTATTTGACGGAGTTCCAGCTTTCAACGAAGACACAGGACATGCCTTTAAACCTTACACAGTACGAAACTTAAAAGGTGTGCGCGTAGCGGTGATTGGTCAAGCTTTTCCCTATACACCGATTGCTAATCCAGCACGATTTATGCCTGATTGGACTTTTGGTATTCGGGAAAGTGAAATGCGATCATTAGTCGATACGGTGCGTGCTCAAGAAAAGCCTGATATTGTCGTTGTCTTGTCGCATAATGGCATGGATGTTGATTTAAAAATGGCAGCCAGAGTCAGTGGCATTGATGTCATTTTAGGCGGACATACACACGATGGCGTACCACAACCAAGCCAAGTCGGCACCACCTTAGTTTGTAATGCAGGCTCTAATGGCAAATTCCTTGGCGTACTTGATTTTGTAGTCAAAAACGGTAAAGTCAAGGATTATCAATATCGCCTCCTACCAGTCTTTAGCAATTTATTAGCGGCTGATAAGGATATGCAAAACTATATTGATCAAGTCAGAGCCCCTTATTTAGCCAAACTGAGCGAAAAACTAGCTGTTACTGATCAAGTATTATATCGGCGTGGCAACTTCAACGGCACCTTTGACCAATTGATTTGTGATGCTTTGCGTACTCAAGGTGATGCCCAGATCGCCTTATCACCAGGCTTTCGTTGGGGCACAACGATATTACCTAATCAAGAAATAACAATGGAAGATGTGCTAAACCAAACATGCATCACTTATCCAGAAACCTATGTACGGGAAATGAGTGGTCAACAAATTAAAATGATTTTAGAAGATGTCTGTGACAACATTTTTAATGTGGATGCCTACCGACAACAAGGCGGCGACATGGTGCGCATTGGGGGCATGGATTATGTCTGTAACCCCACTCAAACCATCAATCAACGTATCAGTCATATGACATTAGATGATGGCGCACCTATCGAAATGAATAAATATTACAAAGTCGCAGGTTGGGCAACCGTGGGCAGTCAATCCCCAGGCAAACCCGTTTGGCAAGTGGTCGCTGACTATTTGCGTGATTGTCAGGTGGTTAAACTAGACAAAATCAACACGCCAAAATTGATGAATGTGGATAATAATCCTGGGCTGGGTTAAGTACTGAAGCAGTCTATCACAAAACGGAGATTTATACCATGTTTCGCCAAAAAAACACCGCTCAACTTGAATGGGAACCAATAACTTCAAATCATGGAACCATACATCGAGCAAAAGTGCCAGGTGGATGGTTAATCATATTTGAAGGGTTTGACAAGGGAGGAATAACATTTTATCCTGATCCACATCATGAATGGGATGGAAAATCTCTCTAAGAACCATAAATTTTCAGGCATTTTGGAGGAAGGACGCCCTTCGCTAAGCTTTGGACTCCAAAATGCGGTAAATTTTTTTGTCTGAATTACTGATTCAGACAAAACACTGGAGAATCGTGATGTCAGTCTCACTAACTAAAGGCGCTAATATCTCTCTCGCAAAGGAGGCTCCAGGGCTTTCAAAAGTTGTTTTAGGTTTAGGATGGGGTAAAAAACGAAAACGTGGTTTTTTCGGTGGTTTAAAAGAAGTCAAGGTAGACTTGGATGCCTCCTGCCTGCTTTTTGATGATCAGAAACGATTATTGGATCAAGTCTGGTATCGGCAATTAAGGAGCCGCGAAGGTTCAGTTATTCATTCTGGAGATGATCTAACTGGCGGTGGCGAAGCGGGTATCCCAAATGAAGAAATTCTCGTTCAACTCAACTCTGTACCAAGCAACGTCAAGACGCTTGTTTTTACTGTCAACAGTTTTTCGTCAGATTCCTTTGATGGCATACCAGACGCATTTTGTCTGCTAAAAAACCATGCAACTGGAAAAGAAATTGCAAGATACAATCTCTCTGTTGAAGGAGGTGGACACACAGGACTTGTGATTGCTAAACTCTATCAGCATAAAGGCGAATGGAAATTTAAGGCGCTAGGAGAATGGGGAGAAGGACAAACATTTGAGCGTTTATTACCAATTATTGGTCATTTTATATAACTGATGTTACGCACTTTTGTTCCAAACAACGCGTTGCGCGAGTTTTGGCTTAACTTAATGGCATTGAGGTTGAAACTGGGGTGTTAAATTTGGCTTGATTTTCCAAATTTTTTTCACCCTGTTTTTGTTCCATTGTAGCGATAAACAAAGTCACAAATACCATTTCTTCAAGAAATGGTATTTGTTTGGTCTGGTTTTTTCGGACAACTCTAATTAAGGAGACTAACCATGGGTGTATCACTGGCTAAAGGTGGACGTATGTCCCTCTCAAAGGGACTGAACAAAATTTATGTGGGGCTTGGATGGGAAGAACGTGCAACAGAAGGTGCTGATTTTGATTTGGATGCCTCAGCCTTTTTATTAAATGCGTCAGGGAAAGTCAGCAAAGACGATGACTTTATTTTCTACAATAATTTGAATGAGGGTGGCGCTGTTGAACACATGGGGGACAACTTAACAGGCGGTGAAGGTGATGAAGATGAAGAAATCATTAAAATTGATCTAATACGCTTGAAAAATGAAACCCCAAATGTTGAAAAAATCGCAATAACAGTGACCATTCATGACGCAGAAAACCGGAAACAAAATTTTGGACAAGTCAACAATGCCTTTATCCGTGTCGTCGATGATGAAAGCAACCAAGAAATCGTGCGTTTTGATCTGACTGAAGATTACTCAACAGAAACCGCCATGATTTTTGGGGAGATTTATAAAAGAAAGGGTGAATGGAAATTTGCGGCGGTTGGTCAAGGATATTCTGGTGGGTTGGCTGCTGTTTGTAATAGCTATGGTATTAACGTTAAATGACCCAATTTTGGAGTGTTCACTTTTGGAACATTCCAAAACCTGTGACAGGCAAAAAGGAAACCACTTATAATGCGCGAATTCAACACATCAGGCCCCTGCAATCCCGCCC
>CAYFOB010000034.1:8267-15952 GCA_964344525.1 uncultured Thiomargarita sp. | reverse complement strand
AATATTTTTATTAAAATATCATAATATTCTAATTAACTAACTTGAACATCGAGTACAACCATTTTTTAACATACATGCCATATTAAGTGCATGGAAAAAATGTAATACCTAAAATTTTTGACGAGAGACTTACCCATGAATTTTCAAAATATTCCCTCTATCCATACACTTCCCAAATTGCTAGCTAATCAAATTGCAGCCGGGGAAGTTGTTGAACGCCCTGCGTCTGTTGTCAAAGAGGTATTAGAAAATAGCTTAGATGCGAGGGCTGATCACATTGAAATTGATATCGAGCAAGGTGGTGTTGCCTTAATACGAATACGTGATAACGGTTTTGGCATTCGTCGTGATGAATTATTATTGGCGCTAAATCGACATTCTACTAGCAAAATAAAAAATTTGGATGATTTAGAGCGCATTAACAGTTTAGGTTTTCGTGGTGAAGCCCTTGCGAGTATTGCGTCTATTTCTCGATTGATATTAAATTCGCGTTTTTATAATGAAGAAATGGGACATTGTGTTCGTTTAGATGGACATGAAAAAGTTGCAAAGCCTGAGCCAGTTGCCCACCCTGTAGGTACAACGCTAGAAATACGCGATTTATTTTATAATACACCAGCACGGCGCAAATTTTTACGCACAGAAAAAACTGAATTTGGGCATGTGCATGAAACGATTAAACGTTTAGCACTCAGTCGCTTTGATGTCAGTTTTAAATTAACGCATAATCGCAAAAATTTAATGTCTTTAAAGGTGGCACAACATGAGGAGGAGCAATTACAACGAGTTGCCTTGTTATGTGGTGCAGAATTTATTGATCATGTTTTGAAAATTAATGAAGATTCTGACGACATGCAGTTATCAGGTTGGATTACGCAACCAACCTACTCACGCAGTCAGCCAGATATGCAATATTTTTTTGTTAATGGACGTATTGTTCGCGATAAATTCATTAATCATGCGATACGACAAGCGCATGAAGATGTGTTGTATTCAGGACGTCATCCAAGCTATGTATTATATTTAAAAATTGATCCTGGTGAGGTTGATGTTAATGTACATCCGACTAAAAATGAAGTGCGTTTTTCGCAAAGTCAGCAAGTACATCATTTTTTAGTGCATACATTGCAAAATCATCTTGCCCAAACTTCACCTGGTCATATTGGTCCACCTTCTGAAACTCACATACCAGAGCGGCAATCTATTGTATTACCCCCCAGCACTTTGTCTACAAAAGATACGACTGAAAGCGCTAAACCATTTTTACAATATAAAATAGATCGTCCCTCTGTTTCAGCCATTCATGAAACCAGAGAAACTTATGAGGCGTTGCAAACGCCTTTGTTGCCAAAAAAATCAGAAGAAGCAAAAAGTGATAATAAGATAATCCCGCCTTTGGGTTATGCATTAGCGCAATTGCGTGGTGTGTACATTTTAGCAGAAAATGCTGATGGGCTTATTTTAGTGGACATGCATGCAGCCCATGAGCGTATTACGTATGAGCGGATGAAATCGGTCTGGCAAGCCAATAATTCAAGCGCCCAAGTTTTGCTGGTTCCCATCAGTGTAGCGGTGAGTGAGCATGAGGCTGAAATCGCAGAGCAACATTTTAATTTATTTAATAAATTAGGTTTTGATATTAACCGCGTGGGACAAGAAACTTTGGTTGTGCGCCAAGTACCTACGTTATTAAGTGATGCTAATATTCCAGTGTTGGTGCGTGATGTGTTAGCTGATTTATCACACTTGGGTGTGAGTCCGCGTTTGCAAGAAAATATGCAAGAAATTTTGGCGACTTTGGCGTGCCATAGCTCGGTACGTGCAAATCGACAATTGACTTTAAGCGAAATGAATGCGTTATTGCGTGATATGGAAAAAACAGAGCGTAGCAATCAATGCAACCATGGGCGTCCCACTTGGACTCAGTTGAGTATGAAAGAATTGGATAGTTTGTTTTTGCGGGGGCGTTAAATTCTATTTTGTGGTATCTGCGGAGTCCAAAATTTATTTTGGACTCCTAACTGTTCAGTACTTATTGACCATTTTTGAATTCATGACTAACAAATAGCGCAATAGTCAGCAACACTAATGCGCCTGCTTGGTGCGCTGCTGCCAAAGGGACTGGTACATATAATAGCAGGGTAGAAATGCCCAGCGTTATTTGTATTCCCAAAGCAATAACCAGAAAATGTAATCCCCAGCGAGTTCGCCTTGGTAAATTGGCTTGTTTTGCAGTCAACCACAAAATTGGTATTAGAATAAAGAGGAGGGTGGCAAGTAGACGATGATCAAATTGAACTGTTGCCACATTTTCAAAAAAATTGCGCCATAAGGGGTCGAAAATAAACATGCCTTCTGGAATCCACCGATTTCCCATGAGGGGGAAAGTGTTATAGTATAAGCCCGCTTTAAGCCCTGCCACAAAACCACCAGAAAGTAGGGTAATAAATATTAAGCTTGTTATTGTCAGTGAAAAACGTTTGAGATTGTTAGATGCTGTATTTGTTTTTGGAAAAAGCAAGTCTAGCGCGACCCAAAATAAATAACCATAAATGAGAATAGCCAAACCAAGGTGCGCGGTGAGGCGGTATTGGCTGACATGTGGATCTTTAACTAAACCACTTTTGACCATATACCATCCTAATAATCCTTGCAACCCTCCCAAAATGAACATAATAATTAATTTGGGAATTAAGGGTTTGTTGATTTGACCTTTTATAATAAAAAAAATTAATGGAATAACAAACAATAATCCAATTCCTCTACCAAGCAAGCGGTGTGCATACTCAAACCAAAATATCATTTTAAATTCTTCCAAAGTCATTTGGAAATTTTTTAGTTGGTATTCGGGGTATTGTTGATATTGTTGAAAAACAGTTTCCCAATCAGCGTGGCTTAGGGGGGGCAAAATCCCCATGAGGGGTTCCCAGTTGACCATGGACAGCCCTGAGCCAGTTAAGCGTGTGACTCCACCAAGCACTACCATTGCAAATATTGTGGCGCAACAGATGAAAAGCCAAATGGCAATTGATTTTTGAGTGTTGTTCATAATTGCTATTCTTAATAACTACAGGGATGAGTTATAAAAGGGATAAAACCCGTTTTATCCTTCATTCCTGTAGTTGGTTTTAAAAAACTACGCATCTTCGTTTGCAAGTCAATAGTGCGTAACATCAAAAACTAAATAATATATCAAATGGAAGAACAAGTTGGCCAACTTTGGCATCGTTTCATTACACGCGCTGCCGCTACTCATTATCCACAAGCAGCTGTCAAATTAACAGATATCAGCAAAACGGTGGGTATATTATTTCGTGCTTTAGGCGGAGAGGCTGGTTTGCGTGTAGAAGCGACGACTGCAACAAGACATGGTGCCCGGCGCCATTGGTTGCAACGTATTGCAGGAACACATAAACAAATCGAATTATGTTGGCGAAATGCAGAGGCTTTGCAATTGCCTGCACAGATTGATTTATTTCCAACAAAAACCCTTAATCGTGATTTATATTTGTGGTTGGCAGCCTTGGCTGCGGGTCAAATTGATCATTCATTGTCTTGGTTTCAATTAAATCAACAACTGACTCAACAAACGCTACAACGTTTTCCGGGATTAGAGCGCCGCTATCAGTGTCTCGTTGCGGCTTTATGTCGTCCAGATTTAAAGCGTTTGCCCTCTGATGAAGCCGCAGTTGAACGCGCTATTCAGCAAGCTTTGCGCCAGCCGGGCAGTGTCACCAATTTGCCCATTGCTAAACGTCCCCCTCAACCGGTTCCTCTTTGGTTATATTCCTCCCCATCTGTCAGCAAAAACAGTGCAATGAATGATGAGACAGTTGCACAACAATCAACAAATAGTCAAAGTGTTGATGAACGTCGTCGTCGTGGGGAGCGTACTAAAATGCCTGAGGGTAAAAAAGGTTTATTGGCTTTTCGACTGGAAAGTTTGTTTACTTTGGCAGATTATACGAAAGTTGATCGCTGCACTGATGATGAAAAAGATGATAAGGTTGCTAAACAGGCTTTAGATGATATGAATATAGTCAGTGTGGCGCGGGATAATAAGCCAGTGGCGACTTCATTGCGCTTTGATCTTGATTTGCCTGCGCCAGAGTATGACGATATGCCGTTAGGTGAGGGTATTTTGTTGCCAGAATGGGACTATAAACGACAATCTTTGCGCTCCGATTATTGTTGTCTTCAGCCCATGTTGGCTAATACAGCTAAACCTGTAGCACTTCCACGTCACCTTAAGCGTACTGCACAGCGTTTACGCCGCCAATTTGAGGCATTAATCCCAACAAGAATTTGGCATAAAGGACAAGTTAATGGTCATGAAATTGATTTAGATGCTTATCTTCTACATGTTGCCGAATGTCGTCAAGGACGTGTGAGTGCTGAAAGGGGATTATACCGCGATTTTAGAAATGGTCATCGGGATTTAGCTTGTTTGTTGTTGGCTGATTTGTCTCTTTCTACTGATGCATGGATTAATAATAAAGCGCGTGTGATTGAAGTTATTCGAGATAGTCTATTTTTATTTGCTGAAAGTTTGTCTGCCACGGGTGATCAATTTGCTATGTACGGATTTTCTTCCCGTTACCGCAATCATGTCCGATTTCATACTATAAAAACTTTTGAGCAAAATTATGATGCGGCTGTGCGTGGGCGCATTGAAGCCATTAAGCCAGGTTATTATACCCGCATGGGGGCGGCTATCCGTTATGCCAGCACTTTGTTGAGTCAACAAAAGGTGTCACAATCGTTGTTGTTGTTGTTAACAGATGGCAAGCCTAATGATTTAGATCAATATGAGGGGCGTTATGGTGTGGAAGATACTCGTATGGCTTTGCATGAGGCACGAAAGCTGGGTTTGCAACCATTTTGTGTGACCATTGATGAAAAGGCAAGTGATTATTTGCCCCATTTGTTTGGGAGTCAGGGGTATGTCGTTATTCGTAATCCCTCAGAATTGCCAAGGGAATTGCCGTTATTATATGCGCGTTTAATGTCTACCTAAAAACCATGTCATATAGCGATTTCACCTTAAAAAAGTCAAGCAAGAATTAAACATAAAAGTGATTGAAGATAATTTTCAACTATCTCAAATCAAAACCGATTCTTTAGCTCGCGCAAAAGCGGGAACCGTATATTTTACGGCATAAGGCTCATCTATTTGCTGAGAAGCATCAAGTATTTCCATGCCAACAAGTTTGCCTTGTTTATCATAATCAAAAATGACACCACTGCGACTTTCATCACTTTCTTCGATTTGACTTTCTGTAAATAAAATACGTAAAATGTCAACTTCTGGATCATAAATTATTTTCATCAGATTTTCCAATATTTGTTAATTTTGTGGGTTCTGTAAACGGTTATAACTATAGCTGGATTCTTATCATCAGCAACCACAGCGCGTAATAAAAATAATTTTCCAGAACCAAAATCCACAATTGATTGATAAACTTTTCTACCATTTCTTTCGAGGAGAATTTGCTGTGGATTTTGTAACACAGATTCTAGCAACTCGAAAGAAATAGCCCTTCGCAGCATTTCTTCTCTGGCGTGTTGAGAAAGTCTAAAATTCATTGGTATCAATTGGAGTTCTTTGTGGTTTTTTGTACTTGTGTCTAATGCTTGAAATCATGCACCGTCTGCAACTCTTTACACTTAAATGTACTATTTTCCAAATAGCCTTTTATAAAGGGACAAGTCTAATATAATCCTTGTAGTTAGTGCCTGTGTAAGAAAATTGCGTAACATCAATTAGGAAGATAAAAATGACTAATGAACTAGAGCTAAAGTTATTAAGCAAAATAGAAGCCTTAGAAAAAGAGATTAAAAGCATAAAAGGTGAAGATAAAGCACAAATTCCCACTTATCAATACAGCAGGATAAAAGATATTGATTTAGATCAACTCGTTGATATTTCTCAAAAAATTAATAAAGCGAGGTTTAATGACTGGTTTCTTAATGATATTGAAATCAGTGATCAAAACAATGTTTTTTTAGTTGAGCTTTTAGAGCAAGAAGAAAGTTATATCTCTTTTTATAATGAAGAAACTTTAAAAATGAGGTTTTTAAGTCCATTACTGAGGAGAATTAACTTTAAAACCGATTATTTTATGGATTTTTATAATGAAAAGCTGACTTACAAAACAGATCACTTTATTTTAACGGGTGAAGCGGATTTTTTAATTTCTACCGGATTCAGAAGTGCTAAGAAACCCTTTTTTTTTATACAAGAATTTAAGCGCAGTGAAGAATATGGAAATCCAAGACCACAGTTATTAGCAGAACTCATCAGTGCTGTGGAGCTTAATGTATGGAAAGAAATAAAAGGCGCTTATGTCATTGGTGAAAATTGGAATTTTGTTATTTTAGAAAAATTAAGTCAAGATAAATATCAATACTTTGTCAGTCGAACATTTAATTGTACGAATATAGAAGATTTGAAAGCAATCTTCAAGAATCTATTGTTTGTCAAAGATGAAATTATAAAAATGGTAAAGATGGGTTGAAAGTACTGAATCATTAATTTTCTGGTCTTTTAATAGACGCTCACATGCTTGTTTACAGAAAAAACGTTACGGAGCCTGTTGCAAACAGGCGAAAGCAAAAAACTCCAGCTTTTTGCTGGACTGGGTTTGCAACCCAGTCCTCACGTTTTTTCATCTTTTTTTTAACCTTTAAACGTGAGGACTGGGTTGCAAACCCAGTCCAGCGAAAAAACGGGCGTTTGAGAACAAGGGTGCGTAACATCAGTTACTTAGATTAAAGGAACCACATCGTGGCATATAGCGATTTTAATAATTTCGATCAAATAGAGCAAAAATTGGGGCTTATCATCCAAGCGGATAATCAATGTTATCATCATATCGAACCGGTTCAATTGAGTCAATGGTTTGTGGAAACCATGAAAATGGCTTATACCAGAGCCATTCGCATCAATACCGAAAGTTCACGACAAGCCTTAATTGTTGATAACGTGCTGATGGAACTCAACCAGCATGTGACCATCAGCTTTTTTCTGGAAAATAGTTTTAATGTTGATAGCGATAAAGGGCTTACTGGCAATCCAGATTGTATTATTAGTAAAAGTGAGAATCAACTCTATATCACTTCGCCGGTTATAGTGCTAGTTGAAGCGAAAAAATCGGATTTAGGCAGTGGTTTGCCACAGTGTATTGCTGAAATGGAAGCCGCAAAGTTATTTAATGAGCAAAAAGAGCATCCAATTTCTCCTATTTATGGTGTAGTAACAGATGGAGTGCTTTGGCAATTTTTGTCACTTGAAGAGAATATTGTTACTATTGACAGTGCTTTTTACCATTTTGATGATGGCAGTAAAATTGTTGGCATATTAAAATTTTTTGTAGAAAATAGTGCAAGTTACTGACCAAACGTCGCTAACACAACCTCCATTAACGCCTCCACTGTTTCTACATCATCCGTTAAAGGTTCAACAAGAGCAGCACGGCACGCATCAACAGAATTAAAACCCTGTTTGATCAGGGTCGCAGCATAAACCAAAAGGCGGGTAGATGCCGCTTCTTCTATATCGTGGTCCTTAAGCGCTCGCAATGCATTTGTTAAATTAACTAGGCGCTGCGCCAACTTTTGATCTATATTAGTTTCACCCATGAGAATTTCTTGCTCAATACTGGGGCTTGGGTAGTTAAAACGTA
>CAYFOB010000034.1:2317-8257 GCA_964344525.1 uncultured Thiomargarita sp. | reverse complement strand
TGCCGAGTACTTGGCTTCATCCCTTTAAGCAAATTTTGGTATCCTGGGTTATAGGAGACTACTAACATAAATTCCGGTGGCGCTTGCAAATGCTCATTTGTACGCTCAATCGGTAAAATTCGACGATCATCAGTCAAGGGATGTAAAATTACAGTTGTATCTTTACGCGCCTCAACCACTTCGTCCAAATAACAAATTGCACCCTCACGCACGGCGCGAGTTAAGGGTCCATCACTCCAATAGGTGGATTCGTTACCAATGAGGTGCCGTCCGACTAAATCTGCTGCTGTTAAATCGTCATGACAAGCTACTGTGTAAAGGGGGCGCCCTAATTGTGCAGCCATGTATGCAACAAAACGGGTTTTGCCACATCCAGTGGGACCTTTAATTAAAACAGGTAGTTGATGATGGTAGGCTTGTTCAAACAGTGCCACTTCGTTACTGATAGCTCTATAATAAGGGGTGTCCATTATCGTAATCCTAACAAATAAGCTAAACCAATCAGTCCGATCACAAGGAGTAGCCAACTGTACATGATTATTCTCCAAAACCAGCGTACTTGATGCAAGCCCATGAAAAAGTCTACGATTATTTGCCCTTTTATGAAGGTGCTAAGGAGGATAAGAAGGGTTATACCACTGATTTCATGTTGACCCATAGTAAAAGTCAATAGGGTCAAAAATATCAGCAGCACATAATAATAGGATTTTGTAAACATTAGTGAATAATATAAACCAAAGGGAACAAAATAATCCAAACCAAATCAACCATGTGCCAATAAGATGCGCCTGTTTCAACTCCAATATGATTTTTGGCGCTATAGCCACCATGTCGCGCCTTGATGAGTATGGCTGCTAAAATGATCATGCCTAAAATCACATGCATAAAATGGAAAAATGTCAGTGACAAATAAAACATATAAAAAGTGTTGGTACTTAGGCTGATTCCCAGTGATAATTTGTCATAAAATTCGATGATTTTAATAATTAAAAATAGTGCCCCCATTGAGAGTGCGGCACCCAGCCAATTAACACAGCTTTGTGATTGATTATTTTTAATAGCGGTGACTGCTAGCACCACAAAATAGCTGCTGGTAATGAGCGCAAGGGTATTAATTGCGCCTAATTCTCGTGCAAGGGTTGCTTGACTTGTGTTAAATAATTCAACATTGTAACTGCGAGCAAAGGCATAAGCGACAAAAAAAATCCCAAAAACTAAAAGTTCGGCAAAAATGAAAATCCAAATGGCGAAATCGCCGGGTAAATGATCAGGTCGTGTGGGATTTATCATTCTTTTATCTCCTTCACTCTAAAAAAAACGCTAATAACTACAAGGATTACTTTTAATAAAGGATAAGTCAAAATCTAATCAGGGCTTATCCCTTCTTAAAAGTAATCCTTGTAGTCAATTTTAAGCTGTCGCTGCTTCTTTTTCACCATCCACAAAGAAACTGATGATGTAAATCACCAATCCAATCAAAAAAACAACACCGGCGATTTCACGCAGCCAATAAAACAAAGCAATCTTGTCTTGTACGACCATAAATGGTAATGGATTATCAGCCGCACGTTGCAAAAACACTTGTAAAACACCTGCCACTGTGAGAAATAAAGTAATAAAAACCATTGAAACTGTCATTAACCAAAACGACCACATTTCCCAAACTTGCGCTTTATTACTATTTGCAGCGGCTCGTCCACGCAACATGGGCATTGCATAAGAAATCATTGTCAACACAATCATGACATAAGCCCCAAAAAATGCTAAGTGACCATGCGCAGCCGTAATTTGAGTGCCATGCGTATAATAATTCACAGGGGATAAGGTATGTAAAAAGCCCCAAACGCCTGCGCCAAGAAATGCCATCACTGCAGTCCCTAACGCCCACAAAGTCGCTGCTTTATTCGGATGCTCACGACGGCGTTGATTAACCACCGTAAAGGCATAGATCACCATAATAAAAAAGGGAATGGGCTCCATGGCAGAAAAAATAGATCCCCACCATTGCCAATATTCTGGCGTACCAATCCAATAATAATGATGCCCTGTACCAATAAGTCCAGTAATCAATGTCATGGCAATAATCACATACAACCATTTTTCAATGATTTCACGATCAACGCCCGTCACCTTAATGAGAACAAAGGCTAAAATCGCACCCAAAATAAGCTCCCACACGCCTTCTACCCAAAGGTGAACAACCCACCACCAATAATATTTATCAAGTACTAAATTTGAGGGATTGTAAAAGGCAAATAAAAATAGCACAGCCAGCCCAACTAGCCCGGTCAATAACACGATACTGACAACCGTTTTACGTCCTTGGAGTACAGTCATACCAACGTTGTACAAAAATCCCAAAATCACAATGACAATACCCACCTTAGTGATGATGGGTTGTTCTAAAAACTCGCGTCCCATCGTAGGCAACACGGCATTGCCTGTCATATCAGCCAATTGTGCATAAGGCACTAAAAGATAGCCAAGAATAGTCAAAGCGCCAGCAATTAGGAAAATCCAAAATAATGCAATGGCTAATCGTGGGCTATGCAACTCCTTTTCAGATTCCTCTGGCACAAGGTAATAAGAAGCCCCCATAAAACCAAATAATAACCAAACAATAAGTAAGTTGGTATGTACCATTCGAGCCACATTGAATGGAATGTAGGGAAAAAGAAAATCCCCCACGACATATTGTAAGCCCATGATCAAACCAAATAAGATTTGTCCAACAAACAACCCTATAGCAGCTGATTGTGATGAATATTGCATCTATTTCTCCCTTAACCTTCAATATTTGGTGGCCAATTTGCAGTGTTAATTTCAGACGTCCATTTCAAAAACGCCACCAGCGCATCCAACTCCTCTTCAGTCAAGTTGAACTGTGGCATTTGTCGACGCCCGGCAATATTAGTGGGCATACCTTTAAGCCAAGCTTTGATAAAATCGCCGCCACCTCGACGCTTATAAACATTGCCTAACTCAGGCGCATAATAAGCGCCCTCTCCTAGCAGGGTGTGACAACCAATACAGTCGTTTTTTTCCCATACCTCTTTACCTTGTGCAACTTGGGGGGTGATATTTTCCCTAAAATCACGCTTGGGTAAAGCGCGGGTTGTGTCAAAGGTTAACGCAAGGAATAGCAAGATAAAAAATGCAGACCCGCCATAATAAATATTTCGAGCCATAGATTTAGTGAAAATTTCACTCATATATTCTCCATTTAAAGTTTGCAGTAGAATTTACGGCTTAATACTTGACTAAATTAGTCAGTTAATATCACGCATTACGCCTTTTTTTAGTCAGAATAAACCTTTTTTGTTAGAAAATTGAAATAACCATATAATAATTCATGTTTTTATTCGCTAAAAGATTTTTATCACAATAAAATCAATAAATTAACATTTTTTAATAAAACTCAAAAAATAACAATGACAAAGTACCATACCTATTTAGTCAATTAAATTGATAAAGATCAAAAACGAATAAATCCATGAGAAATCATACAAAACAAGTGATGGAGCAAAATATCATACTTCTTTAGTCAATTAAATTGATAATCATCAAAAATCCGCATTTAGTTCAAAAAAAACTAAATAGACACATAAAAATAAATGTTTTTATCATTATCTATGCGATATGTTTAATTTAAGCAATAATTGTGCCATTTAAATTATTGGTTTTGTGGTGGTGGAATGTTGATCAATTGCACCATTGACTATAAACGAACATTTTTTTTCTTAAAATAAAGAGGGGATAAAAAATGAATTAACCTCCTTTTATGAGTGATGTGGGATATAATTTATTTTTGCGTGATATCACGCAAAATAGCTTGTAATAAGCAAAAAAAATTTGTATCATCATGCCCCTACTTATTCTTTTTAATGAACAACCGTTAGGAGATGTAACCCATGGCAGAAGACCAAAGTAACGGAGATGAACGGATACCTTTTATGCAAAGTGTCCTAGAAAATCCGTTTTTATTGCTGTTTTTAGGTGTCGTCATGCCCACTGTGTTTTATATCCTGTGGGGGATTATGGAAATTATTTCGATCCCTATGGCCAAATAGATCCTTTAAGGGAGGCTTAATTTATGAGCGCAATTTTACCACCATCAGAGCGTATCTGGTGGAAAACACCAGTAGGTAAAGAAGAAATTGTCTGGATAACCTTGTCCCTGATATGGTGCTTAACCATGTTTGCTATGATGCCACTTTGGCATTTTTATGGTAAGCAAAATCTCTCCAATGAGGCTTATCGTATTTCTGCTGAGAATTTTCAGGCAAAAACTCAAGCAATGGTTGATCAGTACACTGTTCGCACTGATTCTGCAACGAATATCCCAGTCGTCAATCCACCGGCTGGCAGTGATGTTTATTTATTGGGGCGGCTTTGGCAATGGTGGCCTATTCTTGAGCTGGAAAAAGACAAGAGTTATCGTCTTCATATTTCGTCATTGGATTGGCAACACGGTTTTTCTTTACAACCGATTAATATCAATCTGCAAATATCGCCTGGCTATGACATGGTGTTAACTGTAACCCCTGATACTAGCGGTGAATTTACGATTATCTGCAATGAATATTGCGGTATAGGTCATCACACTATGTTGGGCAAGATTTACGTCAAGGAGTAGTCTAATTATGTCACAATATCGAATTTGTCCCACCACCGGTTTATATTTTGATAAATCTGCAGAAAGCCTTATGAAGGCGAATGCAGTCGCTGGTGCTGTCGCTTTACTGGTGGCGGGTGTTCTTGCCTTGTTAGTAGGACTCACTCGCTGGCCTGCCGTTCACCTATTGGGAGCATCAGACTTTTATATGGTTTTGACGGCTCACGGTATTGATGCGCTGATCTTTTGGATCATCTTTTTTGAAATCGCAATACTTTATTTTGCCTCCTCAACCTTGCTTAGGTGTCGATTAGCAACCCCACGTATAGGCTGGTTAGCATTTGCGCTCATGCTCATTGGCGCTGTAACCACTAATGTGGCCATTTTTCAAGGTGGTTCAAGTGTGATGATGACTTCTTATGCACCCATGCAGGCAGAACCTCATTTTTATCTTGGACTGATTTTGTTTGCTGTAGGCGCACTGCTGGGCTGTTTTATCTTTTTAGGCACTTTGGTGATTGCTAAGCAAGAAAAAACTTATGAGGGCTCTATTCCTCTGGTCACATTTGGTGCATTAACAGCCTGTATTATCGCTGTTTTTACCATTGCTTCTGGTGCGATTATTCTTATTCCTACCTTTTTATGGTCAGTTGGTATCGTTGGTCATATTGATGCACTCATGTATCGAGTCATTTGGTGGGGGTTGGGACACTCCTCTCAACAAATCAATGTTGCAGCTCATGTATCAGTTTGGTATGCGGTAGCCGCGATTGCTTTTGGTGCTAAACCCATGTCAGAAAAGGTGAGCCGCACCGCATTTTTGCTCTATATCTTATTCCTGCAATTAGCCTGTGCTCACCACATTTTAGTTGATCCAGGTGTGAGTTCTGCATGGAAAATCTTTAATACCAGCTATGCAATGTACCTCGCAGTGTTAGCCAGTATGATTCATGGCTTGACCGTACCGGGTTCTATTGAAGTGGCACAACGCAAAAAAGGTCTCACTAATGGCCTTTTTGAATGGTTACGTAAAGCGCCTTGGGGTAATCCTGTGTTTTCAGGGGTGTTCTTATCAATCGTCATCTTTGGATTCATTGGTGGTATCACTGGTGTGATTATGGGTACTGAGCAAATTAATATTATTATTCATAATACTTATTATGTACCTGGACATTTCCATGCAACTGTTGCGGTTGGTACCACTCTCACATTTATGGCACTCACCTATTTCTTAATCCCCGTTTTATTTCGACGTGAAATGATCTTGCCAGGATTAGCCAAATGGCAGCCTTACCTATTCGGTGGGGGTATGACCATATTAATAC
>CAYFOB010000034.1:0-2307 GCA_964344525.1 uncultured Thiomargarita sp. | reverse complement strand
GTTAGGGGCAGGTACGCTTGGCGTGTCACGTCGGCACTATGATATGACTTTTGCGGGACATGCACTGAGTTTTGAGTATCCCGGTAGTGCAGAGATGATGATGGGATTGGTCGGGATTGGTGCTGTTATCGCTGTTCTTGGGGGGGGGCTTTATTTGCTTATTACAGTTGGCTCTCTCTTATTTGGTAAAAAATTGGATGAGTCAGCAGGCTTGTTGCAAAGTTTTGGAATACCATTAGCGGCTTCTAGTTATACATCTGATAAGCCCGAACCTCTCAAAGGTCCTGCGCCAGCCATTGAGGAACATGGCTCAGCAGGATTTGAGGCCCCAGGAACCTTTGCTTTAGCGATGGTACTCCTGGTATCCTTTGTGGTTTACTACTTTATTAACTGGAAATACTTAGCCTCAGTTTGGCCACTCAGCTAAACTAGCGACAGCGGGATGGATATTCCATCCCGCCCTGAGCATTTTTTAAACTGAGGTAGGAGTATCATGATCCAGCAACTAGTCAACCTATTTAAACTCCGTATTGGCATTATCATGGCAGTCACCGCTGTCGCTACTCTAGCAATCACACCGGGGCCAAGCCCTACGGCATGGCAAATGGTGGTATTGGCGTTTGCCGTACTTTTATCGTCTGCCAGTGCGGGGGCTTTCAACCAGTATATGGAGCGCGATCTTGATCGGCTCATGAAGAGAACGCGCAATCGTCCTTTTGTCACCGGCGCGTTTTCCCACAGTCGTTGGTGGCTTGTGTTAATGTTCGCGATATTACTGGTTGGCGTGGCGGCGGCTGGTTTCATGTTGAATATGATAGCTGCCCTTTATATTTTTCTTGGCGCATTTTTCTACGGTGTTGTTTATACTGTGTGGCTTAAACGCCGTACCTGGCTAAATATTGTTATTGGTGGCGCAGCGGGTAGTTTTGCAGTGCTTGCTGGCGCGGCGGTGGTTGATCCTAATCTGAGCCCTTTACCGATTATTTTTGCAATCGTACTATTTTTGTGGACCCCTTCCCATTTTTGGGCTTTAGCGATTGGCCAACATAAAGAATATGCTGCTGCGGGTGTGCCAATGTTGCCCGTCGTGGTTGGGGATCAAGTGGCGGCTCAAGTCATTTTGGGTAATACCTTAGGCTTAGTTATTATTTCGTTGTTGCCCGTTCTTTTTGGTCTAGGATGGATTTATTTTATTGGCGCTGCTGTTGGTGGCGGGTATTTTTTGTATTGTAATATTCAATTGATACGTGATCCGTCCCGGAAAGTGGCGATGTTAAACTTTTTTGCCTCTCTGATACAATTGATTCTTTTGTTAGCCTTTGCCGTTTTGGATGTTTGGTTGCTTGGTTAACGATTTTTAACACACCCTTAAATTCCCTCTTATGAGGAGATTTAGGGGTGTCTTTCACTTCATCCTTTCTTGAAATATGCGACTATTGGCATCCATTCTAACTATTTTCCTTGTTCTTTTAGCTGAACACTCCCCCGCCCAAGAATTTGACTACAAAACCGCTTTAAAACTGAGCCAAGATGCGATTGATCATACAATTGGTGATTATATATTCACGGATAGTACAGGGAAAACCATTTCTACAACGGATTTTCGTGGAAAACCGCTAGTCATCAGCTTGATCTACACCAGTTGTTATCATACTTGCCCTATGACGACTCGGCATTTGGCCCGTGTTGTGCAAATTGCACGCGATGCGCTAGGCGCAGATAGTTTTGCCGTTGCAACAATAGGTTTTGATACGCCTCATGATACGCCCGAGGCGATGCGCTATTTTGCAAATAAGCAGGGGGTTGATAGTTGGCATTTTCTCAGTGCAGATGCTGAGACCCTCAAAGCTCTGATCAAAGATTTAGGATTTATTTTTTTTGCCTCTCCGCGCGGTTATGATCATATTGTGCAAGCTACCGTGGTTGATGCTGAGGGAAAAATTTATCGACAAGTCTACGGCGAGGTATTTGACACGCCATTACTTGTGGAACCGCTTAAGCAATTGGTATTTGGACAATCCAAGCCCCAAGAGCCATTTTTAACTGATCTTATCAATAAAGTCCGTTTTTTTTGTACGACTTATGATCCAAGTACCGATGCTTATCACTTTGATTATTCCATTTTTATTGGGATGTTTATTGGGGCGAGCATCATTTTTTTTACAATTGTTTTTATTGTGCGGGAATTTTTGCGAAAGCGAAGTGGATAGTTTCTTCCATTGGCACTAACTACAAGGATTATATTTAAGAAGGGATAAACCATAGCAAAAATGTCGGTTTTGATTTATCCTTTTTTAAATATAATCC
>CAYFOB010000033.1:9456-15957 GCA_964344525.1 uncultured Thiomargarita sp. | reverse complement strand
CCCCGAAGCTCCGCTTCGAGTGGCCTGGAAATTTCCGCCATCCTGCACTAGGCTTGCGCTTGCTTTTTTACTATCACATTGCCTTTTACAGCCTTGAAGACGCCCTTTTCTGTAGTCTATAGCGAATCCAGGAGGCAAAGGTCGTTGTGCTTCCATTTGACATTTTATATAGCAATTAGGTGCTCCACAAGTCGCAATTAACAGGCTTAGCAAGCTAATAAAAGCCAATTTATATTTCCATGCACGAAAATCAATGAAATCATCAGGAGACAGATGAGTAATAGCACGTTTGATGTCTTCTACTGTCATCATAGTTTCTTTTTAAGGTAATAGTTGTAAGAGGCTTTAATAATGGACATTGTCTATCGGAAGTAGACGTTTTGGACGGGGTTGCCTTGCCCGTCCAGCAAAATTTCTGGTTTGATTAAACAACAATCAAACCAAAGATGTCAGGTTCAATCTATGGAAAATAACTACGTGGCACATACAAATAAGCCATTTTTTTACCAAAGTAATGTTGATTATTTGGTTCCGCTATAAATGCTCTCAGAGAGTTCAGTTTCTTTATCAAATATTCCATGATATTTTGATAATCAGAGGCTTTCCATGTGTTGATTTCTTCAGGGGTGAAGGAGAGTATTTGGGTTTTAAACGGCAAAATTTTTGTTTTGTTTAATATTTGATCAAGCGTTTCGCCTCCACTAAACACTTCATCAAAGCGCATTTTTAATTGTGCCGCTAAAGTGCGACGTATTGCATCCAAAAATGCATCACTCCCATCTATCATGCCATCTTCCGCCGCTGTCACAATATTGTCAAGAATATTGATACGAATTTTCAGATCATTTTTTCTGATAAAAAGGTATTCTCCAAATGCGGGAGCGCCTTGAATTGTTTGAGGTACCCAGCCTTTGACAAAGTCTTTTGAGACATCATGTTCCATTCTTTGGAGCTGATAGGTGATAATTGGATATTCATAATCACTCAAATCAAGTTGGTTTGATGCCATATTATGTGTGTTCTCAAGAATTTGCTGCAATTTCATCACAGAATCCCATTCCCTTGTCAAGGCGTTTATTAAGCGTTTTTGAAATTCTGAAATTTTGCCTTTAGAAATGGAATTGAAAGCGCCCTTTCTGTGGGCCTCAGTTGCCAGCGCCAATTCTTGAAATTCTTTCTCATCCCTTTTTCCGATTTTGAAGTTCAAAAATCGAATGTTTTTTTCAGCAGCAATTTCGTTGATGCTTGTCACACTAAATTGCATGGGATTGCCTTGCGGGTGTGATTCTGGATAGGGGGGGGCATCACCAATTAAGATGATGGTATTAAAATGATCTTTGTTCCATTCTGTGTCTACAATAGCGCGATTGATCCCATCCCAAACGGCTTCGTTAACATTATGACTGTTACAGTGAGTGACTTTGGCTTGATTTAATGCTTCAATGACTTTATCTACTTCTTCCGTTAAAGGCTGTGCCCAGTGAGTGACATACTCAAGTTCACAATTTATTCCCTGACGATCACGAAAAAAGAGAAGCCCAATCCGCAAAGGAATAGCCGTTTTATTGATCATTGAACTTTGTACGTGTCTCACAAATATTTCAAGTGCTTCCAAGGTTGAGGGCAGATATCGCCTCATACTGAGGGTAGAATCCACAACAAGGACTAAATCATAGCCTGGCGAGAGTGGTGTGACATTTTCTTCTCCTTGATAAACACGAACAAACCCCCCCCGGTAAGTTATTCTACCACGTTGAAATAGAGGGACTAAAAATCGGCGTTGTTGTTCTTGCTCAGAATTTCGTTCCGGTTCTTCTCCTAGTTCCTGACAATTTCCAACTGTTTTGCCAGCCCTTGCAAATTTTCTCGCACATCTTTTGTTTGAGAAAATTTTGACCCGCAGGCGACCCGCTTGAGGTGTAAAATCAATCATTTGTATCGTATTCCACTCAACAAACGACTCCTTTTCTAACCAACCATCAGGCTGAGTTCTTCTTCGGTTGAAGGATTTTAGCACGGGCACCCGATTATTTTTTTCGGGCGTCATCAAAAAATACAGTTGTATAAAAGGGGCCTCTTTTGCCGAATCTCCAGACGACGAATTAAAAAGTTTGGCTTGATGTTTGACAATAAGCGCCTTTTTGGGGATGTCTTCAGCGGTGGTTTCTATTTTAAACTCCTCCGCATTGACAACAATACCGCATAAAGCAGTGATCATAATGGCAATTTGAGCACATTGAGTGCGTATTTTTTGCATACATAGGCTCCTGTGTCGTTTTTCAGATAAATTAAAAAAATCCCCCCCAACACACCTTGTCAAGTTGTTGGAGTACAAAGCAACGCTTTGTGCTTGGCAAAGCCTTGCTCCAGAGAAAACAAATTTGCTGTCGTTAAAAAACTGGAAATTTCCGCCACGTTAGGGGTGTATCGAGTTTGCCGCAAATTGTAAAACTCGCATGTTTCGTTGTTGTCCTTTTTCATAGATTTCAAAAACGGTATCAATATTCAACATATCTAAAAAAGGCTTGTCGTGGGAAACGAAAACAATTGATTTATCCCCCCGATATTTGTGGATAAATTCCACGACTTTTTCGCGGTTATTTTTATCCAGGTTATTGGTGGGCTCATCCATAAAAACGATATTTTGGTGTTCACCAAATGCCCTAATAATACCAAGACGTTGTGTTTGTCCCCCTGAAATTTTCCAAATCCTAGAATCCTTGATGGTGTCCCATTCCTTTTGATCAAACAAAGCCAGCGCCATATCTTGGGCATTATCTTCACCGACTGCCAACTCCAAATTTTCAATCACCGTTAATTCTCGGGTCAATTCAGGTTTTTGAAATGAGAAACCAATATTCCCCCAAAAACGAGGACCCACTTTCCAAGTTGTTGGGGACACTTTGAACGTCTTTTTTTCAGTGAAAGTGTACTGGATGACTCCTTGGCGAAAACGACGTAAGGCAGCAAGCAATGTTAAAATGGTTGATTTGCCTGAGCCACTGACCCCCTGAATGCTGTACGTTTTACCTTGATAAATATTGATACCTGTTGGGATGCAATATATATATTTGTCATCACCTGGATAGTTGAATTCGACTTGTTCTAAAATTTCTATGATTTTCATTGTGTGATTTATCGTGGTCTTAATTTAGCCCGTTCGGATTATAAGCCAAATATCAAATGATATTCAAGGTTTTAATTACTAGCTTGTTCCCCCCCTGACAATAGAGGTTGCGTAACATCGGATAAGTCATGATTCAGACAATGAAAGGGGTAAAAAATCAGCAAAAGAGATTAAATTTTAAACCGCAAACACCCGAAACCCCTGATTGGAAATGCAGTAAATCACAAACTGCGAGATTTGTGCCTCTGGATATTCCTTTTTTAAGCCCTGAACATAACCCGCAATTTGTTGAGTATCTTTTTCTTGTACCTCAAAATTTTCAAGAGTCGTTTTAAATTTTTTGAATTGGCTGCTGGAGTAATACTTAAATTCAATCACCCAGCGTAGCCCAGCAAATTTTTGGTGATATTTGCCCACAAATTCTAAATCGCTTTTGCCTTGTGGATAGGAGCGTTCAACATGCCAGGTAAACCAATTGGAGAGATGGCGGCTACATAATTCAAAAAAGGTGGTGCGATAGAAGTTTTCATTCACTTGTTGAAAGATAGCTTCTGGTAGTTGTGAGACATACTGTTCCCAATAGCCCGCAAAAAGTTGTTCAAGGTTGGGATTATTGACAAAACGTTGCATGATTTCTGTGTAACGAGAGGAGACATTAATGTGGTGGATTTCGTTGAAATATTCGACAAATATTTGTCGCAAATTTAAGTTAGGCAGTTTGAGGTAAAAATCGTCTTTTAATGTCAACATGCCCAGGTAGAAAAAAGAAACGGGAAAAAATTCTTTTTCGGTGAATTGAAACAGGTTAAATTTTTCCACCAGCAAAACGTCATCATAAGCAACGTTCTCATGTAAAGTCAATTGATCAACAAATTCTTCGATTTCAGAAGAAGCGCTTAAGCGTTTCACCATTGAAAGGTCAGTTTTCAGATTCAAATCTGTTAAACGTTTTGGGATGGTTTTGTCCTCAACGAACTGGCTTAAAAAATACATCAAAAGGGTGGAATTGTAAAGCGCTTCGCCATCAAAAGTGACAAAGTGATAGCCATCATAATGATTTTTGATAACCGCATCGACAGCTGAGCGAGTTGAGGGCTCAATTTCATAGTCGTGATAGATGTCATCCAACAATTTATCCACTTCTCTCTGTGTAAAACCCAACATCTTTTCAAATTTGGGACGCAGTGTAATGAAAGTGGCAATGTTATAGGCAGAGGCTAAGTCATCTATGGTGATGGGTAAAATGCCTGTAATAAAAACATTGGCTATAGCGCCCGTTTTTCGCCCTTCCTTCAAGGTTTTAAAAAATGTTTTCAAAAAGCTGTCATCTGCAGTCAAATCCTGGTAAAGTTGATCTTTGTGATCCGTAATCAGTTTATTAGCAAAGTTGTCATATTCGTCAATAATCACATAGAGCCTTGGTAACTTATTATTTTCCAAAATGGCATTGAGAAGCAACTGAAGATTGGATGAAGATTCTTCTGTAACGGTTATGTTGCCGTTGAGCCTTATGTTATTTAGATTCACAAGACTTTTTATCCGCAAGTTGCAACCCAAGTCAAAACGTTTTTCAATTTCGTTAAGGGTACCCGTTGGTTTTACCGTAGAAAAATCCAAGTGCAAAACAAAAAATGAATTGTGTAATGGTGTTGTTTTTTGCCCAATGTAAGTTTGTCCAAAAAGCCTGTCAAAATCCTCCTTTTTGTTGACATCATAGTAACATTCTAGCATCCGGCAAAGGAGAGATTTTCCAAACCGCCTGGGGCGCAAAAAAACGGGATTATTTATCGTTTCTAGCTTTTCGATGTAATGAGTTTTGTCGATAAAATAGCCGTTTTTTCGCACAATTTCTTCGTAATCAGATACGCCATAGAGAACGGATTTTTTCATGGGTTTTGCTCCGTTTGTTGTACTCAGTTTATTCCTCTTCCACATTGCACGACTACCTACGCACGTTCCTAAGTACCTTCCCCCCCCAGTTTAGCTCTTCTAAAAACAATCTGAGAAAAATGCTTTTCACGCAACCCGTAAGTGTTCGCATGTTGGGCATGTCCTATCCAACTTCGGATACTTGGGGTGATATCTGCCCAATCCATTTTTCCTGCGGCATATCCTTTCGCAAATCCACGCATTTTGCTAAAAAAACGATGTCCATTATCGTTACGCAACAGACGTTTATGGGGATAAATAAAATAACCTAAAACATCGACTCCGTTACGAGTGGGGATAATATGGGCTTTACGAGGGTGGAGGCGTAAGTGGTTACGTGCTAAATAGTTTCGTAAAATTTTTCGAATTTCATGCAAACGATTTTTGTCATCGTCAAGTATGAAAAAATCGTCAACGTAGCGTAGATAAGCGCGAATACGCAGTTGTTCTTTGATGTAATGGTCAAAATCGTCAAGGTAGAAATTGGCAAAAAATTGGCTGGTGAGGTTGCCGATGGGAATGCCAGTGCGTCGTAAGTCATTACCTGGCGGTGCGCCATCTATGATTTTATAAAGTAAATTCAATACCTTGACATCTTTGATTCGGCGACGCAGTTTTTCTTTGAGTAGTTGATGATCAATTGAGGGAAAATATTGTCTGATATCCATTTTCAGGGTGTAGCAGTAACGTTTTGCCCATTGTTGATAACGATCAATCGAAATTTTCTTGCTTCTGTGACAAGCTAGTACTCGATGATCAAGTTTTTTTTCTTGACTTTGACATCAATTTATGAAACCTATAGTTTTAAACGACTTATTGGCTATAATTCTCTAGGAACTTGTATCAATAACGATTGTGTTAGGCATTTTCAATATCCGATAATAGTTCTTCTTCTTCTAAATCAATCAGGGGAACACCAAAATTATGCAAACTGAGCAAAAATGTGATTCGATCCATACCCACTATTTGCGCCGCTATACTTGAAGATAATCTCTTCATTTCAAATAACTTAACTGCCATTGCCATTTTAGCTTCATTTTCAAATTGCTCGCGTGTGGTTTGCAAACAATCTGGTAAAGTTTGGGGGTAATCAATTGTTATCTTGTTTAACATTGTTTTATGTTTGAAAATGTTTTGGACGGGTTTGCAACATTCGTCCTGCTGCCGAAAAATTTCTTGCTGTAAAAAATCCTGTGAAAATTGACACCTCTCAAGAGAGACTTAAAAATTCAATTATTTCAGTGACTTGCAACTCCCCTATTGAGAGGGGGCGTTTAAAGAAATGAGGGCTATTAAAGAAATTAATGTGGGGATAATTTTATTCATTTTTAACGACAAGGATTTGGCCAGGATAAGGCGGAAAACAATTTTTTCAAAAAATTGAGTACTTAGGGAAGTTATGGCGCCCTGGAGAGGAGTCGAACCTCTGGCCTTCCCCTTAGGAG
>CAYFOB010000033.1:234-9446 GCA_964344525.1 uncultured Thiomargarita sp. | reverse complement strand
GCTCTATCCTACTGAGCTACCAGGGCATTTGGGGGGGTAACAAACTGTTGTTTTTATACAACAACCCGCTAAAAAAAATGGTGGAGCCGAGGAGGTTCGAACTCCCGACCTTTGCATTGCGAACGCAACGCTCTCCCAACTGAGCTACGGCCCCACAAGATGGTGGTTATTATACACAAATAAAATCGGTTATGTCTAGCTTTTTTTTATTTTTTTTTATTTTTTTTGTAAGCCATTGTTTTACATTAATTTATTTTCACGCAAGCGTTGCACTGCAGCACGTACTTGAGCTGGGGCTGTTCCACCGATATGATTACGTGCATTGATTGAACCTTCTAATGTTAAAATATTATATACATCACTGTCAATCAATGGCGTAAAACTTTGAAATACCTCTAAACTCAAAGCATCCAAGTCACAATCATTTTCAATGCAATGTCGCACCGCCTTGCCCACAATCTCATGGGCATCCCGAAAGGGCACCCCTTTGCGCACCAAATAATCGGCCAAATCTGTTGCTGTGGTAAAACCACGTAGCGCGGCAGCTCGCATCTGTTTACGTTGTACTCGCAGGGTAGGAATCATGTCCGCAAAAACGCGCAAACTGCCTTTTAAAGTGTCCACCGTATCAAACAGCGGCTCTTTATCTTCTTGATTATCCTTATTATAGGCTAATGGTTGCGATTTCATCAACACCAAAAGACTGGTTAAATGACCATACACACGTCCTGTTTTGCCGCGCACCAATTCTGGCACATCTGGATTTTTTTTCTGTGGCATAATGGACGAGCCCGTACAAAAAGCATCGCTTAGCTCAACAAAATTAAATTGCGCCGATGACCATAAAACCAATTCTTCAGAAAAACGGGACAAATGCATCATCAATACAGCCGCCGCAGCGGTGAATTCAATCGCAAAATCACGATCACTCACCGCATCCAAAGAATTTTCTGCGATTGTCTCAAAGCCGAGCAATTGCGCTACATAGTGGCGATCTATCGGATAACTGGTGCCCGCGAGTGCGGCAGCGCCCAAGGGCATACTATTGACCCGTTTGCGACAATCTGCTAAACGCGCCCTATCGCGCGATAACATTTCACACCATGCTAACAAATGATGCCCAAATGTCGTTGGTTGGGCACTTTGTAAATGCGTGAAACCAGGCATCAACGTATCAGCTTCACGCTCTGCAACATCAGCCAAGGCATGAAGTAAGCGCATCAATTCCGCATTAATCTGGTCAATTTCATGGCGCAAATAGAGACGAATATCCGTTGCCACTTGATCATTTCTGGATCGCCCAGTGTGCAATTTTTTACCCACCGCGCCAATTTTTTGCGTCAACCGGCTTTCGATATTCATATGAACATCTTCCAAAGCCACTGACCATTCAAACTCTCCTTGCGCAATTTCTTGTTGAATTTCGCTTAAACCATCAACAATTTGCGTGCATTCCAGCGCAGTCAAAACCCCAACCTGCCCCAACATCCGAGCATGGGCAATTGATCCCATGATATCGTATTCATATAAACGTTGATCAAAATACACAGAAGCAGTAAAGGCTTCAACAAAGGCATCGGTGGGCGCTGTAAAACGCCCCCCCCAAGTTTTTTCTATGCTCATAAATGATGAATAAATCTTAAAGTTTAAAGATAGAGAAAAGACTTTAACTGCATTATAATATATAAATTAAAGCACATTACCTCAATTCACAACAAGGACTAACAATATGAGCGTTGATTCCAAAGATAATCTCGTTCCCGCTTATCATAAAATGATGACAAGGGTTGAGGAAACACAAAAGTCTTCCACCACAAAAACTTTGCAACAGCATATTGAAGCTGCTAAAGAAAAAGCGGTTGTACTTGAAGAGCTGACTCGCGAAGAGGCGGAGCATATTGGTGAGTATTTACGTCGAGATTTGCAGGATGCTGCTGAATTTATTGTTTCCACCGAACAGGCTTTAGCAGATTGGATACGTTTTGATTTAGAATTGATTGAAGATCGTTTACTAAGCATGTTTAGCCTAATGGTTGATCAAACTCGGTTGGAGTTGGAAAACATTGCAGAACGTGCTCGACAGGCAACAGAATGGAATAGCGGCGAAATTACTGGGCTGGGCACTTTGAAATGTGAAAATTGTGGACATGTTTTACGTTTCCATCAACCCGATTATATTCCTACTTGCCCTAACTGCGCAGGTACTTTGTTTAAGCGGGATGTTGAAACGGAAAGTTAAGGTACGTGCAAAGCGTTGCTTTGCACTCCAAAATTTTGGAGTGCAAAGCAACGCTTTGCGCTTAACGTTTTCTAAATATGCCACCCAACAACACACACACCAACAACAAACTCACAACCAACCCATTGCCAAAGCGGACGTATGGTGTACTGCCTTGGTAAGGTTGGGCTGTGGTGCCTAAAGTAATAATTTTAAATTGCGGCGTGCGTGCTCCGATTTTACCTTTGGCATCAATCACCGCCGAAATGCCAGTATTGGTGGCTCGGAGCAAATAGCGCCCACTTTCTAAAGCACGCATACGGGCAATTTCTAAATGTTGGTGAGGCGCTATTGAGTCGCCAAACCACGCATCGTTGCTGACATTGACTAACAACGCCGCGCTGGGTAAAGCATTTCGTACTAATTCTCCAAACGCATCTTCATAACAAATTGAAACACCTATCACATGTCCTGCACTATAAAGATTGCCCTGTTGGAAGTTTCCGGCTGAAAATTCTGACATGGGCACTTCGAGAAATTTTAATAAATTTCCAAAGAGAAATTGAAGGGGAATGTATTCTCCAAAGGGCACTAAATGCTGTTTGTAATAAACTCCCGGTTGTGCGCTTATGCTTAGGACAGTATTAAAATACCGACCATCCTTTTTCATTTCTGGAATACCAATTAAAAAATCTGTGCCATGTGTTATGTAAAACTGCTTTAACCTTTTAAAAAACTCTGGCATATATTTGCGTACATCATGGAGAAACAACGGTACGGCTGTTTCTGGCCAAATAACAATATCTGCATCAAGGTGATTTTCACTTAAATGTAAATAACGTTCTATGCTAGGTATTTCGTAGCCAGATAACCATTTGAATTCTTGGGGCACATTGCCTTGTATAAGTGCGATTTGTAGGGGTTTACCCATCGGCGTAGTCCATGAAATGCCAGATAATGCCCAGCCGCTGCCCCAAACCGCTATCAGCAACAAGAAAGCAAATTTTTTGGATGATTGAAAGGCATAAATAATAAGGCTGGCAGTCAATACTGTCATCCAACTCGCACCATACACGCCCAACAGTGGCGCAAATCCATTGAGTGGAGAATCAATTTGGCTATAACCAAGACTTAGCCAAGGAAAACCGGTAAATAACCAACCTCGCACCCACTCCATCAGTGTCCAAACTGCAGGAAACACTAACAACAATTTGGTGGGCGTGTTATCAAAGCGTGCCAACAAGGCACCTAGCAGCGCGGGGTAGAGTGCCATCAACAAAACGAAAGCAACGGTCAACAAAATAACACCAGGCAGCGGCACGCCTCCAAATTGGTAAAAACTAATATGAACCCAGGACACACCGGCACCAAACATGCCCAGCCCATAAAGTAAACCACGCCAAAATGCTCGTCGTGGAGTTTGCCAAAGAATAAACAATAAGGCGGGCGATAAGACAGCAATGGGAAATAAAGAAAAGGGCGCAAATGACAGTGGCAGAATAATGCCAGCGAATAATGCAAGACTGTCGCCTAAGCGTCCTTGCAAATTTAATTGCTTCACAAATAAAAACCTTTAAAAAAATAGCCCTGAAGGGAATAAAACCACACTGTCACGATGAGCAACGGTTTTTATTCCCCACTCTGTTCGGGGCTAGGGGTGTGTTGAAAAAGCCGTTTAATTCGTAACCATTGAACGCGCCGCCTGTCGGCACGTACCACTTCAAAACGAAAACCATCAAGTTCAAAACTTTCACCGCGTTTAGGCAAATGTCCAAATGCCTGTATAGCTAAACCACCAATCGTATTAAATTCTTCATCACTCAACTCTGTTTTAAAATATTCATTAAAATCGTCTATTGGGGTAAGTGCTGATACTGTGTAGAAATCGTTACTAGTGGCGTTGATGAAAACTTTGTCATCAATATCATATTCATCATCAATGTCACCAACAATTTCTTCGATAACATCTTCAATCGTCACTAAACCGGCTACACCACTATATTCATCAACAACAATCGCCATATGATTGCGGCTAGTTCGGAATTCGCGTAATAACACATTGAGGCGTTTGCTTTCGGGAATAAAGATAGCAGGGCGCATCATATCACGCATGTTAAATTGATGATCTTCGCCCTTAGCAAAATAATCCAATAAATCTTTAGCCAAAAAAATCCCTTGCACATCATCACGATCACCATTAACGACTGGAAAACGTGAGTGCCCTGTTTCAACTATCTTTTTTAGTAGCTGTTCTGGAGGCGCATGTAATTCTAAAACCTCCATTTGTGCTCTTGGAATCATGACATCACGTACATGTTTTTCTGAAACGGTTAATGCACCTTCAATCATCCCCAACGATTCCGTTGTGAGCAATTCGCGCTGATTGGCATCGCGCAACATGGTAACCAGTTGTTTTTTATCCTGTGGTTTATGAGACAGGACTAGTCTAAGACGATCAAACCAAGACATGGTAGGTAAAGGATAAGAGATGGAAATCATGAGAATTCTGCCGTTTGGTAAGGATCAGGATAACCTAAATTATGTAATGCACAAATTTCTAGGCTTTCCATAACTTGCGCCTGCGTTTTTTCAATATGGTCATAGCCTAACAAGTGCAAAGTGCCATGTATGACAAGATGTGCCCAATGGGCTTGTAAGGATTTTTGTTGCTCTGCCGCTTCGCGGGCAACGAGGGGGGCACAAATAACAATGTCCCCCAACAAGGGTATCTCTATACCTGGGGGACATTCAAAGGGAAATGATAAAACATTGGTGGGTCCATGGCGATGTCGCCACGTTTCATTTAACTGACTCGCTTCGGCTTCATCAACAATGCGGATTGTGAGCTCTTTATTAGGGGGAGGTTGCAAAGCCATATTCACCCAGCGAGTTAGCATGTTTTTATCAGGCAAATTAGGCTCATGGCTGGCGTATTGAACATCCACTTGACTGCTTGATAATTCGCCACTATCGCATTGCGTATCCATAATTATTTATTGTTTTCCTCTCCCTTTATTTCTTGACGTTCAGCGCGTTCATAAGCATTGATAATACGCGCCACAATGGGATGTCGCACCACATCCTTAGCACCAAAAAAGGTAAAACTCACACCTTTAACGCCTTGAAGTATGTCAATAACATGGCGTAAACCCGATTGATTGCCGTGGGGCAAATCAATTTGAGTCACATCTCCCGTCACGACGGCGGTAGAGCCAAAGCCAATGCGGGTTAAAAACATTTTCATTTGATCGACGGTGCTATTTTGGGCTTCATCAAGGATAATAAAGGCATCATTTAATGTACGTCCACGCATGTAAGCCAAAGGAGCAATTTCAATCACTTGACGTTCGATGAATTTTGCGACCCGCTCAAAACCTAACATTTCATACAACGCATCATACAATGGACGCAAATAAGGATCGACTTTTTGGGCTAAATCACCGGGCAAAAATCCAAGACGTTCACCGGCTTCCACCGCTGGGCGCACTAAAATGATGCGACGTGCTTCTTCACGCTCCAGGGCTTCGACAGCAGTAGCCACCGCCAAAAACGTTTTACCAGTACCAGCCGGACCTATCCCAAAATTAATGTCATGTCGCACAATATTGTTCAAATATTTGTGTTGATTAGGACCTCGCGCTTTAATCACGCCACGACGAGTACGAATAACTACGTCTGGCCCCTCTATAGGAGAGGAGTCTAAATAGGCTTGAGCCTCCTGAGAGGATAAATGGACACCAACTGGATTTAACGCTTCATCAGTAGTCACGGTATAAAGTTGATTAAGGACTTTTGTGACGCTTTGCACTGCATGGACAATACCTTTGACGCGAAATTGATGTCCTCGATTATAGATTTCCACACTAAAACGTTCCTCCAATTGACGCAAATGCTCATTAAACTGCCCACATAAATTGGCTAAACGTCGGTTATCTTGTGGTTCTAAAATAAAGTCGTTGGTGATGATGTTGTGTTCGTTCAAAATTGTGTTCAAGTTTTTTTTATCAGTTAGTTATCACCCTAGCCTCTTTGTTAATGTGAATCAAACCGTTGCTTGTTTGAGTGCTAGGTGTCGGAGTCTTCATTCACTTGATGAAATCAGTAAAGCGAATGGAATTGTTGTCTTTTATTGAGCAATGGTTTGAATTATTATATACACTACAATCTATTTTTCAACTGTAACACCCATGAATAACTACAAGGATTACTAAAAGTAGTTATTCACGGGTTCAATAAGTGAAAATCTTTGATACATTCATCCACATGGAAACTACCATGCTACCTACTTTACCCTTACTACAAAAAACAGATTTTCCTCCTATCAAACGCAGCACCTTAGATATTTTACAAGTCAATCTAGGTTATATGTGCAATCAACAATGTGTTCATTGTCATGTCAATGCAGGACCCAATCGCACAGAAATCATGGCGCATGAGACTTGCGAACAAGTGCTAACCTACTTGCGTGCCACCCCCTCAATTAAAACCCTAGATTTGACAGGGGGGGCACCTGAACTAAATCCTCATTTTCGCTATTTAGTCAAAATGGCTCGACAAGTTGGAGTGCATGTAATTAATCGTTGCAATTTGACCATTTTGTCAGAGCAGGCTGATTTAGCCAGATTTTTTGTTGAACAGCAAGTCGAAATTATCGCCTCCTTGCCCTGTTATTTAGAAGAAAATGTTGATAAGCAACGCGGCAAAGGCGTATTTCAAGGCAGTATCAAAGGCTTACGTCAACTCAATGCCCTGGGCTATGGACAAATAGATTCCAGTTTGGTACTGAATTTAGTGTTTAATCCACAAGGACCCAATTTGCCTGCGCCACAAATTACTTTAGAAGCTGATTACAAAAAGTTTTTAAAGGAAAAGTATGACGTGGTGTTTAACCAGCTGTACACAATCTGCAATATGCCCATACAACGCTTTGGGAGTTTTTTAATGTCAAAAGGGGAATTTAGTGGCTATTTGCAATTATTACGCGATGCCCACCGCGATGAGAATTTAGATACGGTGATGTGCCGTAATTTGATGAGTGTTGATTGGCAAGGCTATGTGTATGATTGTGATTTTAACCAAATGTTGGGGCTATCCTTGCATTTGCACACGCCAACACAGCGACATATTTCAGAACTGCTTAATGTGAATTTAGAAGGTAATCCGGTTGTTGTTGCTCAACATTGTTATGGTTGCACGGCAGGGCAAGGAAGCAGCTGCGGAGGTGCGTTATCTTGAACAAGCGCTTATCAATTATCATTCCAGCGCTCAATGAACAAGCAGTTATCGTAAAAACTTTGCAGGCTTTGCAACCATTGCGTAAAATAGGACATGAAGTTATTATCGTCGATGGTGGTAGCACTGATAATACACAGGCTTTAGCCGCCCCTTTAGTGGATTACATTTTGCGGGCAAAACCTGGACGGGCACGGCAAATGAATGTCGGTGCTCAATTTGCCCACAATGACATTTTGCTGTTTTTACATGCAGATACCTTTTTACCAGCACATGCTGATGTCTTAATAATTAATGGCTTAGCTGAAACGAAGAAAAAATGGGGACGATTTGATGTGCGCTTATCAGGGCAGGCATGGCTGTTGCGCGTCGTTGAGCGCATCATGAATTGGCGTTCATGTTTAACAAGCCTAGCCACCGGCGATCAAGCGATTTTTATGCCCCATAGCATCTATAAGCAAGTGCAGGGATTTCCTGATATCCCATTAATGGAAGACATTGCTTTAAGTCACCGTCTAAAACGTTTGACTCGACCTTTATGCATACATACACCCGTGGTAACCTCTAGCCGCCGTTGGGAACAATATGGCATTGTGCGGACTATTTTGCTAATGTCAGCTTTACGTTTGACTTATGCTTTGGGCGCAAGTCCACACACTTTAAAAAAATTTTATGATTGAAGGCGTATTACAAATATTTGCCAAAGCCCCCATACCAGGTCAAGTTAAAACACGCCTGATTCCAAAATTAGGTGAAAAGGGGGCAACTGATGTGCATAAACAACTAGTGACCCATTGTTTGCAACAATTCAGTGGCTTATTTTCTGTGCAATTATGGTGCGCCCCTGATGAATATCATCCGTTTTTTCAAGCTTGCCAAACGGAATTTGGAGTGAGTTTGCACCGCCAACAAGGTGCTGATTTAGGGGAACGCATGGCTTACGCATTATCCAGTAGCGCACAGGCGGTGCTAATAGGCAGCGATTGTCCCACTCTTAACGCGCAAATCGTTTGTGATGCTTTTACGGCATTGCAACAAGATAATGCGGTAGTGCTAGCCCCCGCGGAAGATGGGGGTTATGTCTTAATAGCGATGCAACCCGTCATACCTGAACTATTCACTGATATGCCTTGGGGCAGCTCACAGGTGCTAACACTGACACGGGCACGTTTACATGATTTAAGATTGCGCTGGCAAGAATTGCCGACACAATGGGATGTAGATGTGCCAAAGGATGTTGAACGTTGGTACAAGCAGAAAAAAATAATGTTATGAATAATAAGTCCACCCACCAAGTTAATCCATTACAGCACGATTCTTGGCGAGTCTTTCAGATTATGGCGGAATTTGTGGAAGGGTTTGATGAATTGTCAAATATTGCGCCCTCTGTGAGTTTATTTGGCGGTGCCCGTTTTGCACCAGATCATCCTTATTCTCTCTTATCTGAACAAATTGCGCGTGAATTGTCCGATGCGGGATTTTCAGTCGTGACGGGCGGTGGTCCAGGTATTATGGAAGCCGCTAATAAAGGGGCTTTTGCGGGAAGCTCACAAAGTATTGGGCTCAATATTACCTTACCACAAGAACAAAAAAGCAATCTATATCAAAATATTTCATTGAATTTCAAACATTTTTTTGTGCGTAAGGTGATGCTGATTAGATATGCATCTGCTTATGTGCTACTTCCAGGGGGATTTGGCACTTTAGATGAGCTGGCAGAGATTTTGACCTTGGTACAAACTCAAAAAACACAACGGGTACC
>CAYFOB010000033.1:0-224 GCA_964344525.1 uncultured Thiomargarita sp. | reverse complement strand
ATTTTGGTAGAAAGCGCGTTTTGGCAAGGCTTGCTCAATTGGTTTAAAAATAGCTTGATAGCGCATAAAACCATTGATTTAGAAGATTTAAGTTTAATCACGGTTGTTGATAAATCTAGCGAGGTGCTGGAGACGATTTTTAATTTTTATGAAAATCGTAGTGCAAGTCATTTATCTTAGCAGAGCAAAGCGCTGCTTGGAACAAAAAAAAATTCAATTTTCGT
>CAYFOB010000032.1:11126-16140 GCA_964344525.1 uncultured Thiomargarita sp. | reverse complement strand
TGGGCATGGGTTTCCAAAGCGCTGCTTTGGACTCCAAAATACCTGAAAATTCATGCGGAAATTTCCGCCCTCATGCACTAGGGCGGTGGTGTAGACGTCGTTATCCGCGACGAAAGACTAACTACAAGGATTACTTTTAATAAAGGATAAACCCCCTCGATGAAGTGACGCAAGACTTATCCTTTATTAAAAGTAATCCTTGTAGTTATTCGCTTTTTGAGCTCAAACAAATACCATTTTAA
This sequence comes from uncultured Thiomargarita sp., assembly GCA_964344525.1. Classification (GTDB taxonomy): domain Bacteria; phylum Pseudomonadota; class Gammaproteobacteria; order Beggiatoales; family Beggiatoaceae; genus CAYFOB01. The sequence goes on along the minus strand of CAYFOB010000032.1, from coordinate 15,898 downwards.
AAAAAAATGGTATTTATTTGTAATTTAATTTTTTTAGTCTAACGAAAAGCGCTGTAGCGTGGAGAAATAAGCTAAAGACTCCAAAATACCATAAAATTTGCGCTTCAATGCTTAATTCATAAACTTTTTAAGCTTTTTAAGGGCATTACTTTCTATTTGGCGTATCCGTTCCGCTGAGACTTTATGGTGAGTAGCCAATTGTTGCAATGTGGCTTTGTCTTCACTCAACCAACGTTTTTGCAAGATGTCTTGACTGCGTGCATCTAATTTTTCCAAAGCGTTGTGCAACTGTTTGTGCCCATGTTCTTCCCATTCATCCTCTTCTACTATTGTTGCAGGATCATAGCGACGATCTTCCAGATACGCTGATGGCGCAAACACTTCATCTTCATTGTCGTTATCGCTAGGCGCATCAAAAGCAACATCTTGAGCACTCAAACGTTTTTCCATTTCCAAAACGTCTTTGCTACTCACGCCTAAATCTTTGGCAACATTATCAACTTCCGTTGGCGACAACCAACCCAAGCGTTTTTTCATGCTGCGTAAATTGAAAAACAATTTACGTTGTGCTTTAGTGGTGACGACTTTGACAATGCGCCAATTACGCAAAATAAATTCATGAATCTCGGCGCGTATCCAATGTACAGCAAATGACACTAAACGCACACCAACAGTTGGGTCAAATCGCTTAACCGCCTTCATCAAACCAATATTCCCTTCTTGGATTAAATCGGCTTCAGATAGCCCATAGCCCCGATAGCTTTGAGCGATGTACAGAACAAAACGCAAGTGGGACATCACCAGCTGCCGAGCGGCCTCCAAATCTCCCTCTTTGTGCAGACGCTTTGCTAATTTTTGTTCTTCTTCGACGCTGAGTATGGGAATCCCTTTGATAGTCCGTATATAGCTATCAAGACTTTGTTCCGAAATGATTGGCTGAGTATTGAAATTTAAGGCTAATGCGCTTGACATTATTCTTTGTCCCCCTATTTTGTGTTGTTTGGTGCTATGTGTTAGCACTCTATATTTATAAGTGCTAATAGTATTAGGGATTACAAATTAAAATTCAAGTCTAAAAAAAACATTTTACATCAATTTTTTTTAATCAGCGCAAAACATATGCTTTTACAATATCTTCTGCCAATTGAATATCTGGCGTAACAATTGCCTCCAATGTTTTACTATAAACAGTCTCATTTCTAGTGACATCAATTAGCCGTACCATCCAATCAGCCTCTTTTTCATTGCGTTCAAATGAAACGCGATGGTATTCGCCGTTGACAGTAAAAATAAAATAGGCGTGTTGCTCGACAAATTCTATCTTCATAAGGAAATTTTCCTTAATAAGTACAAGGGTTAAAAAACCACGCAGGTAGGTGGGCAACGCTGTTGCCCAATGAAGGGCAACAAAAATTGTCATCCCACCAAAAAATAGATTGGCATAGCTGCGAAACCTGCTGGTATCCCAATTGCAAATAACAGCCCAAGTTTTTGAATGAGTGGCGTATACTTTTTATGATGAAAGCCTAAAGTTTGAAAAGCACTTTCAAAGGCATGTGCTAAGTGAAAGCCAAGGAACACCATTGCCACAATATATAAAATAGCAATCCACCATTCTTGCTGAAAAACAGTTTGTGCTAGCCAGTACATATCTTTATAGTCAGTACCTGCAGCCTGCGGAATATCCCCTCTAAATTTATATCTATACCAAAAATTATGTAGATGCATCACCAAAAAAATTAACACCACCGAGCCAGTTATACCCATATTGCGTGAAAACCATCTGCTATTTGCAGATGGGTGACTGCACACATAGTCTTGTGGACGCGTCTGCCGATTGTGTCGTGTCAATTTCCAAGCGCTATAAATATGCAACACAAAACCTAAAACTAAAATGATTTCAGCAACGCGAATAACCCCGGCGGTGGACATAAAATGCGCGTAGGCATTAAATGCCGCCCCATGATCATCTTTAAACAACATTAAATTGCCAGCAAGATGCACCAACAAAAATGAGATTAAAAATAATCCTGTCATTGACATAAGGACTTTTTGCCCAATTGAGCTAGTAAGAGTTTTGGTAAACCAATTCATAATAAGTCGAAATAATTTAAGAATGGAACAGGGCAATAATAATATATAATTATCACCTGGGAGAAATCCCCAGGACTAAGCATAACTGACTTATTTATAAATTTTTGATAAATTGGGAAAGTGCCTTTCTATTATGTCCCTGCCAATATTGCTCAGGACTGATTCCTAATTTTCGACAATCCTTTACCAAACAATCATTCAATTTTTCTAACTTAATTTGAGCATGTTTGCGGTTAGACAATTTGTTATCAATGATATTTAGTACACCATCTATCCATTTATCACAAATAACCCAACCATCGGGCATTTGTTCTGTTACAAATTCTCTGCCTAAAATGTTCATTTTAGTCTCCTAAAAATTTTTTTAATAGGTTGACCATAAAAATTTATGCTTGTCTTTTAAGTATATGGCACATTATTTGAATATGCATTATTTCAACCAAACTGTCATTTTTCTGACACAAACCGTTGACCCACAAAATTTTTTATTTTTTTTATCCTTTAAAAACAATCGTTTATAAAAAAAATATAAAATATTAGAATATTAGCTATTGCTAATATAGATTCAGCCCTTATATAGTCGATACTGCTTAAGTATGATTGTCATTTTTATGACATCGTCAACTAAAGCAAATACGTTGATCATAAATTTTTTTTAGCGATTAAAAACAATCAGTTATAAAAAAAAAGATCAAATATTAGAATATTAACTATTGTTAATATAGCTTTAGCCCTTATTTACTGGATATGCTATCTTGGCAATCCAGAAAAATCGGTTATGCAAGTTAGCGCTGTCGTTTATTTTGGACCGCTATTTAAAAAATTTTTTTATTAAAAAAAACAACCAATTACTATAAATTTTTTTAATATTAGAAAATTAGCTATTGCTAATATTTTTTTAATCAAGTATTCTGTTCAACCGAGGGTGTTGAAACAAATAATATTTTCAACTTTTAGGGGTCAAAAAAAATGAAAAATTTGACTAAAGCCGTTGCATTATCAGCCATAATCGGTGGTGCTGTTGTTGCTACACCTGCACAAGCTTGGTGGGGTGGTCCTGGTTGGGGTGGTTGGCCAGGTTCTCACTCAAACGTCATGGATGACTGGATGGATGGCACCGGTTGGGGCGATATGACCTTTAGTACCTCCATGGGGGGGCGTGGCTATGGTCGTGGTTATAACCGTGGTTACAACTATGGCTATCCTTACTATGGGGGTCCTTGGGGTTATGCACCTTACTATGGGGGTCATGCACCTTATTATGGGGCTCCTTGGGCTTATGCACCTGCTCCTTGGGGTCATGCCGCACCACAAGCGGATTCTGATGCCAACAAATAAAAACACATAAAGTTTTGCACCAAATCTTCAAGTTTTTTGTTGCCAAAACTTTTCTTTGTTAAAAAATAACAATAGTTATTATATTGATATTCTCTTGACTGGGGAATGATTGATCAGTAGAATCGTATTTTTAATTTTAATGTTTGACTCCTTATGGAGGAATTATATAATGAGAAATTTTGCTAAAGCTGTGGCACTGTCCGCCATTCTTGGTGGTGCAGTTCTTGCTACACCAGCACAAGCTTGGTGGGGTGGTCCTGGCAATGGTTGGGGTGGTTGGCCTGGCAGTGGTTGGGGCGGCGGTCCTTGGGGTGGTTGGCCTGGTTCCCGTTCCAATTGGATGGATGACTGGATGGATGGCACCGGTTGGGGCGATATGACTTTTAGTTCGTCTGTAGGTGGGCGTGGCTATGGGCGTGGCTATGGGCGTGATTATTACGGCTATGGTCCTTATGGTTATGGTTATCCTTATGGTGGCTATGGTGCGCCTTATGGTTATGGTGCGCCTTATGGTGCGCCTTATGGTGCTCCTTATGGCGGTTATGCTCCTAGAACGCCTCCTGCCGCACCAAATGGTGCTGCTGCTAAGTAACCTCACATTAGCTTGATTCATGGGAGTGGTGCAAACCACTCCTGTTTTATTTTCGCTTAATCAACACATACATTGCCCCCGTCCCCCCATCTACCGGACGTGCTGAGCAAAACGCCAACACCTCTTCGCGTTGTTGCAACCATCTATTCAATTTGTTCTTCAAAATAGGTTGCTTTTGCCAAGAACCATGCCCTTTCCCATGTATGATTCGTGCACAACGAACATTACGGTTCCGACATTCTGCTAAAAATTTAGCCACTTCAACTCGTGCAACACGCACTATCATACCATGCAAATCTAGCTCCGCATTGATACTAAAATGCCCGCGCCGCAATTTTGCTAGCACGCTATGTTGTATGCCAGGACGTGCAAATAACAATTCTTCCCCAATTTCCACTTCTGCTTGATCATAGTTATCTGACAGCATCTCATCACGTACCAACACTTCATCTAAATAGCGTTGTTTAGGAACCGGTGAAGGGGGTGGCTTTGTGACTGGTACTTTATCCTGTTTCAAGGGCTTGACTCCCTGCATAAATTCTCTAAATAATGCACTGTCAGATTTTTGCTTGCCCATTTCAATTATCAGTTATCAGTTATCAGTTAATTCAAGTAATTTTGCCATTAACCAATAATTATAGCGAGAAATCTATATCATGTGCATTCATTGAGAAGTGCATGGACAAAATAAGTGCGGTATTTGGAGTCCTTGCATACCTAAGAGGCTGTTTTGGAAAAAATGAAAAGT
>CAYFOB010000032.1:10508-11116 GCA_964344525.1 uncultured Thiomargarita sp. | reverse complement strand
CACCTCATCAGCAAAAGAATAGATTTCCATACCGAGTTTTTTTGCCACAGGTATCGCATGTTTATTAACCATCGGCGAAATCACAATCTTTCGATGCGCTTTTCGACTATGTTTTTGCTCATAAAAGCGGATTTTTCTGCCAAAAGTGTAAAGATCAGATTTAGTAATAGAAGATTTAATCTCACCAATCATTAATCTCCCATTTTTGATAATCAGATCCAATTCAATTTCTTCAGGATAACCAAACACCACCCCCTCATCATCATGTTCATCGACATGAAGAACTTGAACATCAGGAAATTCCTTTAAGATGCCAGCTAATACGTTTCTTAAAGAGGCTTCGGATTCTGTGCCCCAGCGCGCGCCCATAGCCATTAACCTCTGATCAACCTGCTTTTGGTTTTTGTCGATTTTTTGATCAAGCTGGTTGTATCTTGTGTCAATTTTCTTGTCCAACCGGGTGAATTGTTGATTGATTTCTTCCCATTTTTTGCGATCTTCTTCTATCTTTTGATCCAATCGCCGTTCCAAGTTTTGGACTGCAGCTGTCAGTGCAGCAATTTGCTTGTGGTTTTCCTCCCACTTGCGTTCGTTTTCTTCCCAACGAC
>CAYFOB010000032.1:6554-10408 GCA_964344525.1 uncultured Thiomargarita sp. | reverse complement strand
CCAAGCTTTGGAGGGCTGAAGTGAGCGCAGCAATTTGCTTGTGGTTTTCCTCCCACTTGCGTTCGTTTTCTTCCCAACGACGTTCGTTTTCCTCCCACTTTTTGCGATCCTCCTCGATTTTCTGATTAAAGCGCTGTTCCAAGCTTTGGAGGGCTGAAGTGAGCGCAGCAATTTGCTTGTGGTTTTCCTCCCAACAGCGTTCATTTTCTTCCCATTTTTTACGATCTTCCTCGACTTTCTGATTAAACCACTGTCCAAAACTTTGGAGGGTTGAAGTAACAGCCACCATTTGTTTCTAGTTTTCATCCCACCGACGTTGGTTTTCCAGCTCCTTTTGGCGATCCTCCATGATTTTCAAATCAAGCCGTTGTTCTTCTTTATCGAGGAGTATCGTCAACTTTGTCCATGCAGCTTTATCGACAAATTGGGATTTGCTGATATTAAGTACTGCTTCCCGAAATGAACTATCATTTTGCATCAGGGCAGGCAGTTCTTTTAAAATATATTCTCTTAATTGTTGTGCTTCCATTGAAGTGAGCTCCTATGTAGCAAAAGTTGAAGTTTCGGGAATTTGCTACGCGAATTCCCGAAACACAGACTAATACCCTTATTACTTCTCGCCCACCCATTGCCAACTGATCCACACTGCAATCCCACAAATCAACGCAGCCCATAAATAACTTAGCTGCGCCCCAGCATTTTCCCAGGTATAACCACTGACTAAACTGCCCAATGCACCACCTGCCCCAAAACTTAAGCTACTATACAATCCTTGTGCTTGCCCTTGATGAGAATCTGCAAAAGTTTGACGAATTGATTGCATAACCACGCCATGATACATACCAAAACTGATTGCATGCATCAATTGTGCTAAGAATAATATCAGTAACGATTCAACATAATAGCCAATCAAGAGCCAACGTACTCCAGTCACTGCGAAACTGATTATCAATAATTTTTTTAAACTAAAGCGCATTAGCAAACGGTGCATCACTAAAAAAACACAGATTTCTGCTATCACACCCAGTGCCCAAAGTTGCCCAATCACATTGCGGGAGTAACCAGACTCTTCCAAATAAATTGAGTAAAAGGTGTAATAAGGACCAAAACTGGTTTGCATTAAAAAACAAACAAAAAACAATGCAATTACTGAGGGACGTTTGATGACTTGGAAAAAAGATTCTGTGGTGACAACTAATTGCGTGCTTGCTTTTTCGGGGACTAGCAGACTTGTTAGCCAAATGCTTGTAAACAAACTAATGAGTAAGGTGGGTAATAAGATAACATTGATATATTCAAATAACCAACCGAATAATGTTACTGTGATAATAAAACCAATTGAGCCCCATAATCGGATGTGGCTATAGCGATGTGCTTGTTTGCCCAAATGAGCTAGCGTCGTGGCTTCAAATTGTGGTAAAGCTGCATTCCAAAAAAAGCTGAATAGACAAAAGACTAAAGCCAACCACAAATAACTGTGTCCTACAAAAACGCCTAAAAAACACAATACTGTCAATAAAGAACTGAGGCGCACCAAGGCAATATGTCGCCCTGTGTGATCAGCAATCCAGCCCCAAATATTTGGGGCAATGATTTTGGTTGCTAAAATAATCGCTATCAATTCTCCAATGGCTTGTGCATCAAAGCCTAAAGCTTTTAAATAAATACCCCAATAAGGCATCAATGCCCCTAAGCTGCCAAAGTAGAAAAAATAAAATGCTGATAAACGCCAGTAATAGGGAACAGCACTCATAAAATTTATTCATTCCTGTTGCTGGGCGGAATTATGGGCGTATTGGATTGAACATCCAAATTTTGAGCACGGTGGCGCAAAACATGATCCATCAACACCAAAGCCAACATCGCCTCCGCTATCGGTGTGGCGCGAAAACCACCACAAGGATCCTGGCGTCCCGTTGTGATCACCTCAGTTGGTTGCCCATTTACATCAACGCTGCGCCCTGGTAAACGTATACTCGACGTCGGTTTCAAGGTCAGTGTGACAACAATATCTTGTCCCGTCGAAATACCGCCTAAAATGCCACCGGCATGATTATTCAAAAAACCTTCAGGGGTTATTTCATCCCGATGTTCACTGCCTTTTTGCCAAACACAATGAACGCCTTCTCCAATTTCCACCGCTTTAACGGCATTAATGCCCATCATTGCATAAGCAATCTCAGCATCAAGTTTATCAAAAACGGGTTCTCCTAAGCCAACAGGCACAGCACTGGCGATAATTGTAATACGTGCTCCAATAGAATCACCCTCCTTGCGTAAGTTATCCATGTAATTTGCTAATTCTTCAACTTTTGAAGCATCAGGACAAAAAAATGGGTTACAGTTGACCATTTCCCAATCAAAATTATCAGTACCGATTGTGAGATTGCCAAGTTGCGCCAAATAACCACGTACTTGAATACCATAGCGTTCTTTAAGATATTTTTTAGCAATGGCTCCAGCTGCCACACGAATTGCTGTTTCACGCGCAGAAGATCGCCCACCGCCACGATAATCACGAATACCATATTTTTGCTGGTAAGTATAATCAGCATGCCCAGGACGAAATTTATTTTTAATGTCACTATAATCTTTAGAACGCTGATCAGTATTTTCAATCAACAGCCCAATAGAACACCCTGTTGTTTTGCCTTCAAATACGCCAGAAAGGATTTTAACCTTATCCTCCTCACGGCGTTGTGTTGTATGTCGAGAAGTGCCTGGCTTACGACGATCTAAATCAACTTGTAAATCTTTCTCTGTTAATTCCAAACCAGGCGGACAACCATCAACAACGCCACCAATAGCTGGACCATGACTTTCACCAAAGGTGGTAATTGTAAAAAGTTTTCCAAAAGTATTGCCTGACATAATCTTCTTCTCATGATAAATGTTGACCAGCCGCTAGAGCGGCACCAATGATACCCGCCATATTTTGCATTTGCGCAGGAACAATTTCAGCCCGGGTTTCTAAGAGATGCAAAAATTTATCATGTTTTTTGCTTACGCCCCCCCCAATAATAAACAAATCTGGCCAAAATAAAGCCTCCATGCGTGTTAAAAATTCATTCACTCTGTATGCCCAAGCTTTCCATTTTAAACATTCTTCTTCACGATTACGAGCTGAGGCGCGATGCTCAGCCTCCTTTCCACGTATTTCCATGTGACCAAATTCTGTGTTAGGCACTAATTGTCCATCAACAAAAATAGCACTGCCAATGCCCGTTCCAAATGTGTGTATAATGACAACTCCGTCACGTCCCTTTCCTGCCCCAAATTTCATCTCCGCAATGCCAGCAGCATCAGCATCATTTAATAATGAAACCGGGCAAGCCGTTATTGTCCCAAACAGCGCTTCCCCATTGACACCAATCCAAGATGAATCAACATTAGCTGCAGTGTAAACCTTTCCATTTTTGATCACGGCTGGAAAAGTACAACCTATGGGACCTTGCCAATTAAAATGTTGCGCGATTTGAGCAACTACCTCAGCCACCGCCTCTGGTTTCGAGGGTTGTGGAGTGGGAATGCGATGACGTTCTGTCATTAATTCCCCAGTTTCAATATTGACAAGCGCACCCTTAATGCCAGACCCCCCAATATCTACGCCTAAAATTTCCATCGTTGTCTCCAGTAATTGACATATTAATATCAAATGTGTATGATTTTTTTATACACATGCAAAGAGTTATAATAATAAAATTTTAAAAATTTGAGTATCATACCATGAACACGAGCAAGTTATTAAATACTGTTACATGCTGTGAAAATCGGGGCAGTGCTTTGAAGTGGGTGGGACACACAATGGCTGGCTTGTTGCTGGTATTGGCGCTGTTTTCATGCCCTGTTGAGGC
>CAYFOB010000032.1:0-6544 GCA_964344525.1 uncultured Thiomargarita sp. | reverse complement strand
ACCAAAAAGAACCTTGTATTTTTATAATCCTGAGTCCAACATTAATGACTTTCGTTCGATCAAAATATTGTTTGATCGTTATTTGTCTACTAAAGGTCCGTATCGTTTTCAACCCTTTAAGGGTGAGCGCACCTTTGAACGTTTTCTTAAAAAACGTAAGTATGATGTTTTTTTACTCTCTAGTTGGCACTTTCAAAGCTTGCGAGAGCGAGGTTATTATAATTTGGTACCTATTTTTGTTGGTACTGATAAAGGAGTGCCTACTTATACCAAGGTATTAACAACTCGAAAAACCATCAGAAATATCCAACAACTTCGGGGTAAACGTATTGCCTCTGCTGGCAATCGACGTTACACAAAAAAAACGTTAAAAAGTATGATAACACAACAGCGTTTTAAAGTACTCACTGTACCAAAAGATATTGATGCACTGATGTCTGTATTGTTTGGTATGGCGCATGGTGCTTTAACTTCGCGTAACAGTTTAAACACGCTTGCCACGATAAACCAAAGAAAATATCGTTTGCTATATCAACATGCGGAAAGTCAAAAAATCATGCTACCGCTCATTGTCGTTCACCGACCCATTAAAAGCACTTCCACCAAAAGGTTACTTTATGCTATAAAAAAAATGTCCCGCTCTTCTAGGGGGCAGGAAGTGCTTGGTATGTTAGGATGGAATGGCTGGAAAAGAGTTACTAAAAAAGATTGGCGACAATTAAGACGCAAATTCTAAATTTAAAACCTGATGTTACGCATCCTCGTTCACAAATGGCAAAGCGTGGGAACATCCATGCGTAACATCACGCTAGAGAGAAATGACATGAATAACATACGCAAAAATAAACCAAGTTTTTTGGTTTTAGCAGTCGTTGTAAGCCTGATATTAGGGCAACCCTTGTCAGCAGAACTCGCTCAAAAAAGAGTGTTAATCATTAATTCTGACAAATCTGTGGGCAAATATGCCACCATTCACAAGGAGTTTGAGTCTGAGCTTAGCGTTAAGGCATTTGAAATCGATTTGCGTGGAGAAAATTTGAATCCTCGCACGCTTAAACAAAAGGTTTCAAAAGTCCGCCCCCATTTAGTTTATACAATCGGTTCAAAAGCTTATTTGCAGGCAACTGCAATAATCAAAGACAAACCCTTGATCTTTTCATCCATGATCAATTGGCGCCGGTTTCCTATTGAGGGCAACATTTATGGCATCGCTCTTGAACTGTCCACAGAAATGCCATTATATATGTACAGTTATTTGTTTCCAAAAATTCGTACTTTAGGTGTGCTTTACAGTAAAAGGCACAACCAACAATGGTTTGATAATGCCGTTTCACAGGCAGAAGAGGTTGGCATTAGATTGTATGGGAAGAGTATTGAGGCACCAAGCGAACTCACCGGTGCGCTTAATCATCTTCTATCCAAGGTGGATGCAATTTGGTTAATTTCTGATCCAATGGTACTTTACAATGCTACCCATGTGCAGCAAATTTTTGCAAAAAGCGCGGCTAAACAAAAGCCCATATTTGCTTACAATACTTTATTTAGCAAGTACGGTGCCGTATTAACAATTGCGGCTGATATTCCCACCATGGGCAGACAAGCTGCTGGATTGGTTTTAGATATCCTTGAGCAACAAAGTATTGATGAAAGGGTGCAATTTCCAGCGGGTTCCCATAGCATTTTGAATCTCAAAAAAGTGTATGAATATGGGCTAAAAATCAATCACTCTGCCCTATCTTCAGTAGAGGAGATTATAGAGTGAACATACAGGCTATACGCTGGCGATTGCTTGCCAGCACGCTGGGTTTGATCATTGCGCTGTTTGCAGCCTTAACATGTGTACAGTTTTTTTCACTGCGGGGCATTTTGAAAAAAGAAGTTGATCAGAACGATAAACTCATACAGGAAAAAATCTTTTTACGAGGGCAAATAGTTTCTGATAAGCTTGCCCAGAAAATCGCCATTGAAATGGCTAACCTTTCCAAAGTTAAAAAGTTAATTAATGTAGCAGTCAAAGAAAATTCCGGGTTAACTTATGGAATATTAATGAGTGCTGATAACTTGGCGTTGGTTCACACTTTGCAGCCAGAATTGGAACAAGCAAAAAGATTGTCTACACCTGAAGACTTTTTTGCTGTTACACAAAAACAAGCCACACAGCAAACCATTATACGAAATGGCGAAAAATTTGTGGAATTTATCGTTCCCATAGAAAGTCATAGCAAATATTGGAATGTTTTGCGCTTGGGCTTTTCTATGAAACAAATTGCGGCAAACATCGCTCATCAAGATATTGATGACTATATTTGGAAAATGGTCATCAATTCCTTAATAATAACGGTGATTTTCCTATTGATCAGTTTTTTTATCGTTTTTCTCATTTCGACGAAAATATCGAAACTGATACAGGCATTAACTGAATCAGCCAATCAATTAGGCAGTGGAAATTTTTCAGTCAAAATACCTGTACGTATCGGCTATCAAGATGAAGTGAGCGTGCTAGCCACGACATTCGCACACATGGCAAAAAAGCTTGAACAATCTCATAAGCAACATGAAGAAAAAATTGTGCGTTTAGAACAACGTGTTGTTGAACTCAGCTTAGAACTTAGGAAAGCGGTGGAAAAGATTACGGAAAGCATTGAGTATGGCAAATTGATACAATTTTCCTTATTACCCAACAAGGAAGTGGTAAAAACTTATATGCCAAATAATTTTATCATTTGGGAACCTAAGGAGATAATTGGCGGTGATATGATTTATACCGAGTTCTTTGAAGATGGTTTTATTGTGGCAATCATGGATTGTACTGGGCATGGGGTGCCTGGTGCCTTTATGACCCTGGTGGCGACAACAATTTTGAGAAAAATTATCCGAGATGAAGCTTGCCATGTACCTTGGGATATTCTAAAACGGCTCAATTTTCGGCTCAAAACATCGTTGCAACAGGATAGCAATCACGCTCAATTTGATAATGGTTTAGATGCTGCCATTTGTTGGGTCAATCCATCAGAAAAAATTTTGACTTTTGCGGGCGCTAAATTGCCGCTTTATTATATTCACAATGAGCAAATGATCATTATTCCCGGTGACAAACAAAGTTTGGGTTATAAAAGAGCAGACTTGGATTTTACATTTTCCACGCACACTGTAAAAATTGAGGAGGGCATGTCCTTTTATATGTCAACTGATGGCTTATTGGATCAACCAGGAGGTTCTGAACATTTTCCTTTTGGCACTAAACGTTTTAGAAATGTGTTAATGGAAAATCATCGTTACTCTTTTTCAGAACAGTCTGAAAGATTGCTCAAAATTTTTAACGAATATAGAGGGGAATCTGAGAGACTGGATGATGTGACGGTTGTGGGTTTTGGCTACAAAAAGTCGGTTTATACCAAAAGGATACCAAAAACCGCAAAAGAATTTGTTATTGTTCAGAAAACAGAAAAGTTTGATTGAAAACTAAAGGAATCTTTATGTCATCACAAAGAAAAAAAATCGTTTTGTGTTTTTTTGTAAGTCTTGTTACATCTGTTACAAATGTTAGGATAGCACTGGCAGATGCTCTTGAATGGGGCGATTTGGAATTAGAAGAGGAATTGCGTTTTCTACGCGCAGAATTGGTGACAATTAAAACCGCGTCCGGTGTCGAAGAAACGCTGCGTGATGCACCGGCAACAATGGTTGTGGTTACAGCTGAAGAAATAAAACAGCGGGGTTATAATGATCTCACTGAAGTGATTAGGGATTTGCCAGGCTTTGATGTGGTGATCGCCAATGGCACAGCATATATGATGGCTTATCAACGTGGATACCGCACTCCTTATACTGCAAGAACGTTGTTTATGGTCAATGGAATCGTGGATAATATGTTGTGGTCACATGAAGCGGCGATTACCCGTCAATATCCCTTGTCCAATATCAAAAAGATTGAAGTGTTATATGGTCCTGCCAGTGCCGTTTATGGTCCTAATGCTTTTTTAGGCATTATTAACATTATTACTTATGATGGTTCTGAAGTTAAGGAAGGGAAGGTGAGGCTCAATGTGACAGGTGGTAGCTACAATTCAAAAGGAATTGATGCGACTGTTAGAGGAAAAGTTGGTAAAGATTTTTTATTTTCCATTTCTGGGAAATTGTTTAGGAGCGATGAGCCTGATTTGAGCGACAAATTTGGTTTTCTTAAGGACGAACAATACAGCAATTCCAAAACATGGGGTCCTTTACTCGAATTAGAGCATGAGGGCAAAAAATTAGGCACTTATTATGATCCCACAAAAGATTATGGAATCTTAGCAGATGCTCAATATAAGGGTTTCAAATTAGGCGCTATTCATTGGAAAAGAAAAGAAGCTTATGGTCCTTATTATGCCGCAGATCGCGCCCAAAGCAATGCCTTTTGGAATAAAGACAGTGATCAAATTTTTATCGAATATAACCAAAATTTGGCTGCTTGGCTAAAGAGCCATTCGTTAGTCCTTTATCGTGAAAACCGTCGTTATGGATATTGGGCTGAGGCAGAACCAGATTGGAATGAAGGCAAGGAGGAGTATTCTTATATCAGTTTTACCCATTGGAATTCAATCAACAGTAGTTGGTTATTCAAACAAGATTTTGAGTTAACTTTGCAAGATAACCTGTTACTTTCTGGTGGCTTGAAGTATGAACGCAAAGCGCTAACAAAAGCTTATGATGTGCCAGGCTATTGGAAACCTGCAATTAGTTCCTCTACAGAGGGTGGTTCTGGTATTGGACATAGCACCGATGCGACTTACATTTCACCACCACCGCCTTTAGAGATGCCTGAAGATAATATAGCGCACACCAGAGATATTGGGGGATATCTCCAGGGCATTCTTGATGTTGAACCTTTTCGGTTTAATGTTGGGGTGAGATATGACAAAAATTCAATGTATGGTGATGTAATCAATCCCCGAGTCTCTGCCATTTACAAATTTTCTGATCCTTGGACCTTTAAGTTGCTTTATGGGGAAGCGTTTCAAGAACCTGCACCGTTGCAGCTTTGGGGTGGATGGAGTGGTCGTCAGGCGAACCCTAATCTCAAACCGGAAAAAGCACGGAATCTCGAATTTGTTGCCATGCATCAAATGAAGCATTTATTCCATGAAATTTCTCTTTATCATGCGAGATATACAGATGTGATCAAAGAGGAAGCGGAAAATGCGGGTAATCGTGACGTTTATGGATTTGAATATCGCGCTAAATCTTCTTTCCCAAACTTTATACCGAAGTCTTCGGATATAACCAGTTATTTTTATTACACTTTTACCAAAGTGACTAGCAGCGTGCATTACAATCACGGTGCTTGGGAAGAGGGTGAGACAAATTTGGGTGATATTGCGGCACATAAATTTAATTTGGGTGTGAATATTCCGGTGGCTCAACGTTGGAATTTCAATATCAGGGGGAATTTTGTTGGCGAAAGAGAATTGTACACCCGCAATCCATTGCGCGCGCAAGGTGAAAAACTTGATTCGTATTTCACTTTAAATGGCACAGTTGGTTATCAGTATGATCCATTCAATATATCTGTTAAAGTGCTCAATATCTTAGATGAAGAGTATTTTCATCCCGGCGTTGAAGGCGCTAATAGTGGAAACGACTTCACCCAAAGGTCCCAAGGTTATATGAATTCTATCATACCACAAGCTGGACGTTCTTATTGGGTTACTTTGGGACTGACGTTTTAAGTTTTTGTCGTAAATAACTACAAGGATTACTTTTAAAAAAGGATAAGTCAAAAGCATACGTGCCGTTTCGATTTTGACTTATCCCTATCCCTCATCCCTGTCGTGTGGCTAGATCTTGAAAAATATGAACACCCCAATAAATAACTACCTCAATCAAATCCAAACCAATCTCAACCGAGGCAATGCCACAGAGCATACCCACCGTTCTGCCCTACAAAGCTTAATTGAGTCATTAGCCCCACAAATGGATGTTGTTAATGAACCCAAACGTATTGAATGTGGTTCTCCTGACTTAGTGATTTCAAACAAAAAGACACCAGATGTTCCGCTGGGATATATTGAAGCGAAGGATATTGGTGTCTCCTTAGATCAAGTGCTAAAAACGCCACAACTGAAGCGTTATTTAGACTCTTTAAATAATCTCATTTTAACGGATTATTTAGAATTTCGCTGGTTTGTAGAGGGCGAATTTCAAATGACTGTGCGTTTGGCTGAAATGGATAAATCAGGACATTTGCAACCAATGTTCACCTCATTGAGTGCTTTTGAGCGTTTGATCGAGGTTTTCATTCAAACACAAGTGGTGACTTTACGCAATCCAGAAGAACTAGCGCAGCGCCTCGCCAAAATAGCCCGTTTAATTCATCAAGTCATTTTTGAAGCCTATCAAACCGAAAAAACAGGTGTTTTGCATAATCAGCTTGACAGTTTCCGACAAATTTTATTGGATAGCTTAACAGTTGAACAATTTGCCGATATGTATGCGCAAACACTGTGCTATGGTTTATTTGCCGCAAAATGTAGCGCACCGATGGATCAACCCTTTTCTAGAA
>CAYFOB010000031.1:15114-16153 GCA_964344525.1 uncultured Thiomargarita sp. | reverse complement strand
AAGCCACAGGCATTCCCAACCAGAGGTTGGGAACGAGTATGCGTAACATCAGTTAACTTAATGGCATTGACGCCTTTGCTAGGAACGAGAAATCTGGTAAAATTTTTCAGGTTAACTTTACTTTATCATAGCACAGGATTATTGCAAATGGTTTTTTATGTTTTTTTTCTTCATCTTGTAGTTGATAGATGATGGTCATCGGCTGTTGGTTCAAAGCGTTTTGACACTTTATTTGCATTTTACCTCAAAATTTGCAAAACAAAAATCATTTTGCATCTTAATTTGCGAATATCGACGATTGAAAATAGGCCCTAAAATCACAAATGACTTTTAAAACAATAACATATAAAGTTGGCATATAAATAGCATATTCTTAAAAAATTTCCTGTTTATAAATGCACAATTTATGCCTCTATGTGTACATAACGAATTTACGCCACCATACGCATAACAATGGAGAAATCTCATGGCACCGACAATGAAAAATTCTTTCAAAATGCTGGGTCCTGCAATCGTCTTGAGTATGAGCACTCAATTGGTCAGTGCAAACTGTATCAATGCGGTGACCACCCCAGTCTCCTTTAATGGAAGTACGCTCAACCTTCCCATAATAGAACTGGATGGTAACGATGGTAATTCAAACTTTGTAAGCGCTGATTTTCAATTGATTCGCAAGCGCCCAATGACATTTAGATTGGATTACCGTTCCATGCGCCGTTTGGGTGATGATTGTCAATATGTGGTGCAAAGTCACAATGCTGCTTATTACTTTGGTACAGGCGAAATAACCTTGCCACAAATACAAGACCAAACAAATTCTAATACCGTGAACTTTTACTCTGCCACATTAAAATATAAGCGTGGAAGATGGATCGTCACTTCTTTGAAACAGACAGAAGGTGTTTTCAATGGTTTTGTTTTTGACAAAAACACGGGTCAGCCGTTGGGGGACGCCACGGTCTCCTTGGACGGTGTGCAAGCCGCAGAAAAAAGCAGCTTTGATGGGAGTTTTAGTATTAAAGGTATTGGAAACCGGGTT
>CAYFOB010000031.1:0-15104 GCA_964344525.1 uncultured Thiomargarita sp. | reverse complement strand
AGTGCCACAGGCTTTGCGCCTAAGACACTCAATGTTGATATCCGCCATGGTGGGATGACTCCCTGCCAGTAAATTAACAAACACGAGCACTGTATGTACGGAGAAAAATGATGTTAAAGAAAACTTTACCAACCACATTGGCAGCCAGTGTGGCCCTGATATTGCAAAGTGGTGCTCTTGCTGAGAGTATGGAGTGGCAAGGCACACTACGCGATTTCAGTGCAAGCCACGCTGATTTTCAAAGCAAAGACACCGGCTTGAAAACAGGATGTGTGGAAAGCAAACTGGGTGACAATCGCAAACCAACGCTGTCAGGTTCGGGGCAAAAAGATTGCGCCATTTCCAATTTTGATGATTGGTATCATGACAGTAAGAATAGCGAGAACATACCTTTTACGATGACGCTGGACAAAGATGATGATGGAAATTACATCTTTGATGCTTGGGGTAAGGCTCCAGGACGTTTTTTTCCAATAGATAATGGAGGTAAAAAACATAATTACCACTTCACACTTGAAGTCCATGGGGAATTTACTTATCAGGACGATATGGAGATCAGTGTTGGGGGTAATGACGATATTTGGGTTTTTATCAACGAAAAACGGGTGATAGATCTTGGTGGGGTGCATAACGGGAAAAAACGCACCAAAAAGCTCAAGTGGCTTGGCTTGAAAGAAGGCGAAACTTACCCATTGGATTTATTCTTTGCACAGCGTAGTACCAAGTATGGCTCTAATTTGAAAATCGAAACGAATATCAAATTTACGCCACCGCCTGAGCCTGGTGAGGGGGTCGGTATAGAGCCGCTGGATAAGCCCGGTGTGTTGGAGATCACAGCACCAGAAAAAGGGTCGCATTGGCATGTAGCAGAGAATTGTACTAGCCCAATACTCAATGTTGAGGGACAAGCAGCTTTAGAGGAAGTTAAGCCTACTGACGTGGCCTTGTTATTGGATACTTCCTGCAGCACCGGCTATCCCCGTGTTAGATGCTACAGAAAGAGAGGAAGAGTAGACCATGGTGATCATCTGGAGAGAATTGTCTTTGAAGCGGAAAGAGACGCAGCAGATGCCTTAATTAATCACTTGGAAAGCTCAGAACACGATATCCAGCTCAGTCTAAACCATTTTGCGCGTGAAGCTAATACTCTCGTCAGTCCAACTTCTGACTGGGCTGCGCTGCGTGAAGGTGTGGTTAACTTGTTAGAAGATCCTGAACAACCAGTCGGGTCCACTTACATGGCGCTGGGTATGGATACTGCACGAGAAGATTTGATCAATAATGGTCGTCAGGGGACCCAAAAGAGCATTATTTTGATTACTGATGGTGTGCCCACTCTACCAGAAGAGGATGGTTTTTCGCAACAGGAGGGAGATAGAGTGGCTACCATTGAGGCCGCGCAACGTGCAGCAGACGATAACGTAAAAATTTATCCGATAGTCATATTATCTGATAAAGACCCTGATAGTCTAAAAACCACCATGCCCGCAGTGCGAGCCATTACCGGTGTGCCTGATGATGTGCCTAACTTAGACAAGGATAATGTGGAACAGCTCACCAAGCTGTTATTAAAAACTTCGTTGACGGATATAAAGGAAGTCATCGTCAAAAACCTCACCACCAACCAGCAAGTTAAAGTCGCACCTGAGCTTGATGGTCACTTTCAAATCGAGGTGCCAGTACAAACGGGTAAAAACGAACTTGAAATCAGTGCCCATGCGGGTAATGAGGAGAACGCTATCAGTCGTACTTTGACAATTGATGTGATGGCAGAGGAACTTAATGGTTCACAAGAATTGGCTTGCGCTGAAATACCAGTGCCCCCGTGTCAGATTTATGCGATTCATGACGATAGGGCGGCTGACACCCAGTTCCTCACGGCAATACCGTTGAGTGGCGTAGTGGATGCGCTGGGTCCTGTGTATCCTGGTCATGATATTGAAGGTATGGACATTAGTCCTATAGATGATCTCTTAGTGGCTGTTGCAGGACACACTGATAATAGCATTCTATATCGGGTTAATCCTTTGAATGGCGATATTCAGGAAATTAATAAAATACAGGACGCTGAAGGCAACGATTTCAAAAATATGGTTTCTTTGTCCTACCGTAATGATGGTACACTCTGGGGTGTTGCCCGTGATGGGAGCAACCGGGGTATCGTCAAAATTGATCCCAACACTGCGGTGGCTACCCGAGAACATGCCGGTGGCGTAAAAGCCAGTGGTATTGCTTGGTCGATAGATGGTTCAGAATTGTGGATGGTGAATGGGAAAACTTTACATCTTTGGACAGAAGGTGGGACTATTATCGAAAAGTACACAGTTGATGTGCCAGGACGGGATATCGAAGGGCTGGAATTTCGTCCAGATGGTAAATTAATGGCTGGCGTACATTCCACTGGAAAAATGAGCATTTACGCCATTGATACCCATAATGGCTCTGCGGTTTTACAAGATAGTTTTGATACTGATCAATATGACGATATTGAATCTATTGCTTGGCCAGAATCATGTGGTGACATACCAGGCAATCCAGAGCCAGCTGGACCAGATTCAGTGATCATCGGTGTCAATGAGGGTGCTGATAAATTTAGAGTGTCCTTAGAGAGCCATGAGGGTGATACTTGGACTTACCGAGTTGAAGAAGTTGAAGGCAAAGATTTGAGCCATTGGGTAATAGGTAGATCAGGCGCCAATTATTCTTGTGAAGGAAAGGTTTTGGGTTCTTCGCCAGGTGCCACGGGTATTGGTCAAGATGGGCAACGTCCATTTTACGGTATAAAATGGGATGTGAGCGATGGATTCAGCAACGATACATTTTCCTTTACGCTGGATGCTGATTATCCCGCAACGACAGTTGATGTTTTGATAAAGACGGGAGGCTCTCAACAAACCAATACTGGGCAAATTATAGGCCCAGATTGTAGCGGCAACTAAAATGATAAAATTCCTAGCTTAGTTCTAAGTGGTATACTACAAGGCGGATTACACAATAGCGTAACCCGCCTTTTTTTTGTTCTATTGATAAAACCCTAATAACTACACGGATTACTTTTAAAAAAGGATAAACCACTCGCTTTTAGGTTTTGACTTATCCTTTTTTAAAAGTAATCCGTGTAGTTTAATAATCCTTCCTTTATGACTGAAAAAATCGTTCGCACACTACTTGAAAAGAATATTCATCCCCATTGGCTCAAAGTAGAAACCAAATTAATCAATCCCTTGCTCCGTGAATATCAAGCTTGGTTGAAAAAAACAGCCCCCCAAAAAGAACAAGCAGTCGTTGATCAAACCACCATTGCTGAAAGTCTCGTCAAATTTATCTACTTTCGAATAGACCAAGAATTGAGCACCATGACTCTCCGGCATGAGCAATATACAGAATTTAATAAACGTTATAGCCAAGCCATTTACATGAGGGAACAAAAAGAACATATTCTTGATTTTGCTAAAACACTTGGTGCCAATCGGTGGCAATTATGGGGAGATAAAAAAGCTTTTTCGCGTTGGTTTGGGCAAGATGCGATAATTGGGCGCTATCAACGGATGCAAACAAAGAGTACACGCAAACTCTCCTTTTACCTCAAAAGGTTAGGGGTGGTGGCAAGTATCGTTTTAAACAAAGAAGATAAATGGCGAGCTCTTGATTTGGAAAGACACATTAACCCCTTGCTGACTTATGTGGGTGATTATCGAGTACGCCTTGAAGCTTTTCGTTGTCTGTTGATGGTTATCAAAAAATTACCAGAGCAAGTCCGAGAAAATAGCTTGACGCCTGATACACTACAACAAATTTATAGAGCCAGTGTTGATTATCGACAAAATGTTTGGATTCAATGTGAAGCACTTAATTTAATAGAATGTTTTTCACTAGAAACTTTGCAAGTTGTTTTACAAAAACGCTTTAAAGAACCTGGGGATGATGATGATTTGTTTGTACGCAGACATGCAGTGAATGTATTGGGCAGAAATTTTGACCGTTTGCCAGCATTAGTTGAAGTGATTCCCCTCGTTGTTCAAGACGAGAGCCCCTTTGTGCGTCAAGCTTTGGCGAAAGCCTTGGCAACTGCCCCCATTGATCAGGTACAAACTTATTTGCGCCAATTGGCGCTTGAAGACAAAATTGCCCCTGTCAGAGCGGCCACCTTGTTGGAAATCCTTACCCTATTAACTCGCACAGAACTGAATGACTTTTTATTGACATTGCTCACCGACAGTTTAGCCAAAGAAAGGGACACGTTTGTACTGCGGACGGCGCTCAAAGTTGCTACCAGTGCCTGTATCACCAAGGAGGGGACACAACACTGGATTGAGCCCTTGCTTAATAAAATAGAAAAAATCCACAGTTCGCCCGATCAACTCGAAGAAATCTCCACCCCAATTGCTATACCCGTAGAAGTACGGCGTTGGGCAGCACAAGCCGCAGAACAGCTCTGGTGTCAAATGGAAGCCCAAACCCTGCGGGCACGTTTACAGGAGCAATTGAGTACCCTTAAACCGGCGCAACGTCAACGTTTAAAAGAAGAAGTTGACGATACGACGCTAGCAAGAGTGTTATCAGTCCTATCTCAGGAAGATTTTGGTTATGATGTTGTACAAAATTGGTTTAGTAAGACCGTTATTCGTGGACATTTGTTTGGCTTTAAGCTATGGCGATTGATACATGAATTTCGCCACCCTGATCCTTCAAAACGACAAGGCTTTCAGCACACGACAGGCCGCCATTTTCCTGGGCACTTACGCATCCCATCTGGCATACTCTCTGAATTAGCGGAAACCAAAGTGCCTGGCGAGCCTTTGTTTATGGGAAGTGAGGGGGGATGGCGACCCTACTTACCCCTGGTCGATGAACTGATTGATTGTTTGCGCCAGTGTGAGGTGCATATTTATACCAGTGAAGGCATTACTACCCTTGAGCGACCAAAAAAATTCATTCGACGTTTACAAGCGCGTTGGAAACTCACACGGCATTTTGCCCGCTATGCCCACCTCCGCAATTGGAACGAGCAAAGTCAATCACCTGCATCAGCTTACATTGAAGCGTTGCAAAGCTTGGGCTTTACAATTACCTATCAAAGTCACACCTATCCAAACATGGACGAATTTAGGGCAGATCCTGCGGTGCTGCGGTTTTTCCAGCTGGTTTTACCCTTTGGTGATTTCGGCGAGCTCAAAGAATTTTGGGCCCGCCTTCAAGAATACTTTTTTTCTGTGTACCAAAATACCGTACAAGATTTATCGTTTTTTGCACTTTTTGCCTTTGGCTACT
The DNA here is from genome assembly GCA_964344525.1 of uncultured Thiomargarita sp. Lineage (GTDB taxonomy): Bacteria > Pseudomonadota > Gammaproteobacteria > Beggiatoales > Beggiatoaceae > CAYFOB01. Next base: position 9,833 of record CAYFOB010000031.1, on the reverse strand, counting down.
TTTTTGCCAAACATTGGTATGCCAACCATTTGCTCAATCGTACACGCGCTAACATCCCATTAGTTGTTGGTGGTTGGGGAACACGCGGAAAATCCGGAACGGAGCGCATTAAAGCCGCCATGTTTAACGCGCTGGGCTATAGCGTTTTTTCAAAAACGACGGGTTGTGAAGCCATGTTTTTACATGCAAGCGCTTTTGAGCCAACCCAAGAAATGTTTTTATTTCGCCCCTACGATAAAGCCACCATTTGGGAACAATATAATGTGTTACGCCAAGCAGATAAAATGAACATGGATATTTTCCTGTGGGAATGCATGGGGCTAACCCCGTCTTATGTAGAAATTTTGCAAAAACAATGGACACGCGATGACATTTCAACAATCACAAACACCTATCCTGATCATGAAGATTTGCAGGGTCCCGCAGGCATTAATATTCCCCAAGTAATGACTAATTTTATCCCACGCAATGCCATTTTGGTGACAACAGAAGAGCAAATGTTGCCGATTTTGCAAACAGCGGCTAATGACTTTAACACCCGCTTACGAGCCGTCAATTGGTTGCAAGCTGGCTTATTGACTTCTGACGTTTTACAACGTTTTCCTTATGAGGAGCACCCTTATAACATCGCCTTGGTGCAAGCGGTAGGCGATGAGTTGGGTATTGATGGGGATTTTGCCCTCAAAGAAATGGCAGATAATGTGGTACTTGATTTGGGCGTATTAAAAAGCTACCCAATTGCATTGATACAAACCCGTCGATTAGAATTTGTCATGGGCATGTCTGCCAACGAACGTTTTGGCGCTTTAGGTAATTGGTCACGCATGGGATTTAAAAATCAAGACCCCAAAAAAGAGCCGGATGTTTGGCTTAGCACGTTGGTTAACAACCGCGCTGATCGCATTGCCCGTTCTCGCGTGTTTGCCAGTTTGTTGGTCGAAGACATTAGCGCGGATATGCATGTACTGATTGGCACAAATTTAACAGGCATGGTAGGGTATATTCGTGAAACTTGGGAAAGTTATGCTCTTAAACAAACATTATGGCCTGAAGATCAACAAGAGGCGCCATTGGAAAATTTGCAAAACGCAGCGCGAGCAGCCCGCATCCCCATTTCCGAGGCACAGATTAAAGCCCGTTTGCAGGTCATGCTCAATAGCCAAGGCAACTTGCCAGAGCATTTATTGCGCTTGTGGCAGCAACCTAAAGAATTGTATGATAGTTTGTTAGATACAGGACACGCAGACAATGCCAAGGCCATTTTTGAGCGCCTTGAGCAAGACCTTAAAAATTATGAAGCTTATCAAGCACTTGCAGAGCGCCTCAAAAATGCGAGTCAGAGCGCTGAATTGGACAATGCCTTTCGCCAATTACTTTGGCAATGGTTTGAACAAAAATTGATTGTTATTCACGATCCATACACCCCCGGCAATCAAATTATCAAACGCATCAGTGCGATTACACCGCCCGGTTTTCTCAACCGAATTATGGGGATGCAGAACATCAAGGGAACAGGACTTGATTTTGTCTATCGTTGGCAAGCCTGGGAAACCTGCCACAAGGCAGCCACTAAAATAAAAAGTCAAAATTTACGTACAGCAGAAGAGGGGCTAAATGCCCTGGCCACTTTTAAAGAATATGGTCCTTTGAGTGAAGAATATGTGCGTCAAGTAATAACGGAAGTCAAAGATACCCCCAATGGTCAACTTGCCCAATTTCAAACAAATTTCACACTCATTCTTTCCAATTTGCAACTTGCAATGGCTGAAATCAATGTAAAGGGAGAGGATGAAAGTGAGACTGGTGGTTTTTGGCGAAAATTGATAATGTTAATTGAAGCTTTTTTAGATGCAGGTGATGCTGTTAAGCGGCGCAAAAAGGCTGATCAGATATATAAAGATATGGTGACAGAGCGCATCAGCCACCAAACTGCCGCTTTGGAAGTACAAAAACTAAATAAACGCCAAAAAGGGGGGTGGTTGAGTGCGATAATTGAGGGTTGGCGACGGCGGCGCTCCTAAGAACCCCGTTCTGGTTCCCACGCGCCAGCGCTCATCGTCTGTAGGTATTCATCAATGAAAAGCGCTGCACGAGTCAAATTAATATTGGATTAACCATTGTTAAGGATACAATAGCAGATTTAGGAGGAAGCGTCGATGCCATTGAAAAAGGAGAACTCGGTGGCGTCTAAGTACTGAACCATGAATTTTCATGTATTTTGGAGTCCAAAGCTTAGCGAAGGAAACCCATGCCCTTCGCTAAGCTTTGGACTCCAAAATGTGTGAAAACTTGTGAACGGGTACTTAATCGTCAAGTAGACTTACATACTTATGTATAACGATAAGCGCGCCAGCGTGGGAACAAGGAATTATAATTAATTTAAATGATAACTAAAAATGAACGATGAATGGCAAGAAAAAATAATTAGTATATTCTATGCTTCGATAATTGTCCTTTTTATCACAGGACTCAGTTTTTTTGAATCGTTTGCATGGTCAAACGAATGGATTCGCCACATTTTTGAAAATCTGAATCCCAATCCCCAAACTCACATGAAAGTGCTAGTCATTGAAGCACCAGTTGAAACCCCCGACGAGACTTGGTTAACATTATTGGATATTTTAGAAAAAAAAAAAGCGAAACAAGTGGTTTTTACTTTTATACCCAAAAAGGCGCCTCGTGAATTTTTTTGCCGCGCCCAACAATATGGTAACGTATTTTTCGCCCGTTCATTGAATGCTGATGGACTTGAAGCGTTGCCAAAGTGGCATGCAGATTGCCAAATACAATTTGGCTTGGTAGCAAGGCCACCACAAATCTATGCTATTCACAATAAACAACACACCACCTTTGAAATAAACGAACAATCTTATCCAGCGCTTGAAATTGTTGCAGCACAACATTTTTTAGAAGATACTTCGAATTTGCCCAAAACACCATACCATCTTCAATTTGGAACAGGGCTTGATAATTTACCTCAACTCACACTCCAGCGGGTGCTTGCTGGGGGGGTGGTGAGTGATTTGGTTGAACAACGTAGCGTGATAATCGGTTTGGCACAGCCTAGCAATATCTTTGAGCTGTACACACCATTAGCAATGACCCAAGGGTTGACGATTTCAATGCCCATATTTCATGCCTTGGCTTTGAATACCCTGTTGAGCAAGCAACGCACTGTTTTTTTGAATATCGCAATGACATTTTTGTTGTTGTTGATTATAACGACTATCAGCATCGTAATCTATCAAGGCTTGAATTTTAATCAATATTTGTTATTTACTTTAATTCTGATCAGTGTTTATATTGTTTTAGCTTGGCTGTTGTATCGTAGTGCCCATATTTGGCTCCCTTTAATGGAAATGATAATAGTCCAACTGCTAGTGTATTGGCTTGATTTTAAATCTAAAGTGCTAACAAGTGATACCGTTTTGCGTGAAAGATTTCTGGAAATGTCATTTAGACTCGAAAATCGGGCTAACCCAAGGCATTTATCCAATTCTGATGAGCACTGGTCACAAATCGTTGTGATGGTCAACCAAATATTAGATTTAAATCGGTTAATTTTTTTGGAACGGGTGCCAGGTGATCATCGGGTTAAGGAAGTTAAAGCTTTACATTGTTCTTTGGCAGATATTGAAGAAAAACGACGGGATTATGAAAGGTGGCCTTATAGCCAAGCCATTCTCGAAAAACGCGCATTTCGTTTAAATAAAGCCTACCTAAAAGCAATTGAGCTTACAGAAGAACAATATTTAGTTCCTTTGAGTTTTGCGGGCGAAATAATGGGCTTTTGGGCTTTTGGTATCAAACCAGAACATACGGCACAACCATTATTTGCTGAGCATGTTAAAAACTTTGCTGAGCAAATTGGCGAATTGCTGTACTATAGGCAGCAATGGTTGCGACGTAATTCCCCGGAAGTCGGTCTGCTGAAGCGTTATTTCCGGCCAACAGGTAAAAATTTGGCTTATAAGACGTTGGATAACTCAATTATCGCATTGGAGCGCCGCATAGTCGAATTAGAAGAAATCTTACATGGCGCGGAAATTGCCTCAGTCCTCTACAATTTGTTTGGCAAAGTACTCCAAATCAATCAACGCATGGAGGCAGTGTTAAAAATTCTTGCATTGTCACCTGATAGCATGACCATTTTAGAATTTATGATGACGCTTTGTCATATTGACATGCAAACGGCACAGCAACACATTCGCCGCATCGTTTTAGAACAAGAAAAAATGGCACTACCGGTGACTTTACCCTCAATAATCCAACGCCATTATGTGCTTAATATTAGACCTTTTAGCTACCATGATAATATAGATAATACAACCCAATTCTCGTTTTTAGGGGTTTTATGTGAGTTGATTGACATTACTGAGGTGACAAACTTACATAAACTGAAAGAACAAGTGGCTGAGCAGATGATTTTTCAGCTTCGCAATAATTTACAATCCATCAAAGTAGCGATGCCATTGTTAGCGAGTGAGCAATTAAGCGGTGAAAAAAGACGTCATGTGGTTGGTACGGTGCGAAGTAAAGTGGATCAAACGACGAGTTATCTGAATAAGGTGCAATCCCAACTCAGCGTTGAAAAGGAAGTGATGTCTAGTGGATCTTACCCAATTGATGCTAAGAAATCGCTGCAAACCGCTATTGACAACGTGCATGGTGAGGCTACCGAACGGCAAATAGAGTTACAGACCGATTTACCTGCATTAGTCAGTCTCGTATTTGCAGCTCCTCAAGAATTGAACCAAGTCATCACTAGCATACTGACTTTACTTATTCGTGATGCTGTTGAAAACAGTAAAATTCATATAAAAATGAAGGAAGAACAAGATAATTGGGTGAGCTATACTTGGGAAAATACGGGATTTGGGCTTCCAAATGAACGTTTTCAACAATATTTATTTGGAGATGAAATTTCGGATCTTGAAGAATTTGATGAAATTCGTTCTGCCATCCATAAGGTAGTGAGTTGGGAAGGAACAGTGACCGCTTTTAGTGGTATTGGGCAGGGAATGCGCTTTGAGTTACGTTTAAAGAGTTTTGTTTAAGATTAACTATTAAAGGTTATATTTATGCAAAAATGGCAAGAAAATTTAACTGGCGCAATCTATGCCTCACTGATTGCCATTGCTATTACTATATTTAGTTTTTTTGAGGCATTCACACTCGTCAACGAATGGATTTACAATTTTTTAAATCCTAATTTACAAGCTGCGAAAGTGCTACTTGTTGAAGCTGAAGCAGATAAGCAGGCTGATTGGTTGAAATTGCTAGAGATTTTAGAGCAAAAAAAAGCTAAGCAAGTGGTTTTTACCTTTATGCCCAAAAAAGTGCCCAATGCTTTTTATTGTCGTGCTCAACGCTATGGTAACGTGTTTTTTGCGCGTTCATTTAATGCACACGGGCTTGAAGCGCTCCCCACTAATTGTAAAATCAACTTTGGATTGGTTGGTATGCCACCACATAGGCACGGCATTCATCGTGAGCAGTACAGTAACTTTCAGATAGGCGCGCAAAATTATCCTGCCCTTGAAGTAGTTGCAGCGCTGCATTTTTTAGGAAACCCTTTGAATTTAGCTGATACCCGTTATCACATTGATTTTGGTCGTGGGCTTGATCATTTGCCTAAGCTCAGGCTAGAGAAAATTATGAGCGGTGGATTGGTCAGTGATCTTGTTGAACAGCGCAGCGTTGTTATCGGTTTGGCACAGCCCAACAATCTCCCTGGATTGTACACGCCAAGTCAAGATGTCATGATTTCAATGTTTGAATACCATGCACTGGCTTTGAATACGCTATTAACTGATGGGCAGTTCATCATTTTTGACATCAAAATGCTATTTTTGTTGTTATTAGCTATTATGCTCGTTAATTTTGTCATATACCCAAAATTTCACAAAATCTTGCAATTTACCCTCATTATTGTGGCTGTAGAGTTTGTGTTAGCTTGGCTATTATATTACTTTTTCAGTATTTGGCTACCTCTCATAGAAATGATGATGGCCCAAGGCGTATGGTATTGGCTTTATTTAAAAAATCAAATAATAACGGCTGATGTCGGATTACGCGAAAAACTGATGGATAAGTCCTTTAAACTTGAAAAACGGGCGAACTCAGGGTATTTCGCAACTGACGAATATTGGTCACAAGTGATTGTGATGCTTTATGAAGTTTTGGATTTGAGTCGATTGATTGTTCTCGGATGGCGGCTTGATGAAGTTCAACAAATCAAAGCTTTATATTGTTCTTCAGCAGATATTGAGATATGGCACCACCAACAAGAACCTTATGCAACCGCTATTCGGGAAAAATGTGCCCTTAATCGCGCATTACTCAAACCCACCGACAAAGCAGAAGAACAATATATGATTCCCCTGTTTTTTGGCGATGAGCTACAGGGATTTTGGATATTAGCTATCGAAACGGCAAAACTGCAGAACAAAAATCACTTTGAAGCGAGCATTACAGATTTTGCTATCCAACTGGGCGAATCACTTTACCATCGGCAACGATGGTTATTACGCAATCAAGTGAGTCGAGGCTTGTTACATCGCTATTTTCATTTTAAAAGTGGCGATTTACTTTACAAAACCTTAGATAAATCAATTGCGGCTTTAGAGCAACAATTATCAGTATTAAAAAACATCATGGATGAATTAGAAACGGCGATTATTCTTTATGATGTGTTTGGTACTGCGATCCAGGTTAACCAAAGTATGAAGGCTTTGTCACAAACATTCGGATTGAGACCTGAAAATATGACCGCCTTGGGTTTTTTAATGGAAGTGAGTAATATGGATATGAAAACCGCACGGCAATATTTTCGCCATATTTTTTTAGCACAAGGCAACATCGTACGGCAGGTGAGCTTATCCAAATCAATCGAACGGGATTTTGTGCTCAACATGCAACTTTTTTCTTATCAGTATACGGTTGAAGATACAGACAATAAAGTCAAACAAGGCATTTTATGCCAGCTTGTTGATGTGACTCAAATTAAATTGCGGAGTACGCTCAAGGAGCAAGTGGCAGAGCGATTGATTTTCCAATGTCGTAATGATATGCAGTCCATTTTGATGGCGAGCAAAATACTCAGCAATGACCAACTTAACGAAACAACCAAGCGGAGTGCGGCGAACACTTTACAAAACAAAGTCAATAACCATATTACTATTTTAAATGATGTTGAAAAGTGGCTAAATGTCCAGATGGATACCACAAAGCCAACGTTAATCGAAACATATCCGATTGATGCGAAAGAGCCCCTATTGGATGCAACAGAACGTTCAGCCAAGCTCGCTGTCAAACGGCATGTTAAATTGCAAAATAATTTGCCTGCATTGGTCAGCCTTGTATTTGCCTCTCATAACGAGCTCACGTCAGTGATAAGCAGTTTATTGGTTTTACTTATTGATGATGCCATTGAAGAGACCCAAATCACAATCAGCATGGAAGAACGGGATAATTGGATGACTTACACTTTTCAAAATGTTGGATTTGGTATTCCTGATGAACGCCTTCAGCAATATTTGTTTGATGACGAGATTAAAGTTTCCGAGAAATTTGAAAACATTCGTCGCGCAATCAGTATGATCAACGTTTGGGAAGGGACATTAAAAGCGGAAAGCCAGGTGGGTCAAGGCTTGTATTTTGAACTACGCTTAAGGAGTTTTATATGAATGATGCTCAAAAAAAGATTTTGCTGGTAGATGATGATGAAGATTTGCGAAAATTGTTAGGCATAATCCTTGATATATCAGGTTATGAAATTTTTCATGCTGCTCATGGAGAAGATGCTAAAGAACAATTGAAGACGTTAGCGCCAGATCTGATTATCCTTGATATGATGATGCCTGTCATGGATGGGGTTGGTTTTTTACGTTGGTTGCGACAGGAGGCTAAACAAGAGACGCCAGTGTTGGCATTAACTGGCAGAGCCAAACCCCACACAGAAACTTTGTTGCGTGAATTGGGTGCCAGTAAGATTCTTTTTAAACCGACTGATCCAGAAAAAATTGCAGAACATGCAAAGGAAATTCTTGAGAATGATTCAGACAGCAAGTCCCAAAAATGAGGGTTGCGCCCTTGGGGACTTGGAGTTTTAAGACGAAGCGCAATGGCTTCTGGACTCATGTCTATTTTGTAATCTTTCAAGGTTTTCATAATGCATTAAGTTTTAGTAATCAATTCACGAAGATATTCAATGTCCGCATGATCCTGCAAATTATTTCTCAACAATTTTAGGGCAATTAAGCTTTCTGGTGAAACCACCAAAGTTTGGACTCCTAATCCAAGGACTCCAAACTTTAGTTTGGGACATTGTTATTTTTTGCCAAGCTATAAATTGGGCGAATAATTCCAATAAAGTGGCGGCATCAAAAGTCCTTGCAGCTTCAAATTATGCAACCGATACAAAAAAGCAGCACCATTCATCATAAGGTGGGCAAGCGCTGCAACGCGACGGTTATTTGGTTCTTTTACCCAACTATTAAAAGCACCCATCGCAGGACCACACCAAATTTGATAGTCCATTTCGCGACCTTTTTCTCCACTGTTTGCCCAACGAGAGGCTTGTCCTAGATACCAGCGAAAAATCAGCGCCATTTTGCGTTTGGGATCGTTAGTGGCTATTTGTTCAGGATCACGTTGGGCAAAATAATTCACCGTTTCTTGCCAAATACTCTCAAGGGGCTTTCTAAAGATTTGTTTTTCTAAACTTTCTCTTTCTTTAGAGGGAATGTCTTCAATGGCACCATAAGCCTTGTACAAATCAAACAATTTCTGCGCCCGCATTGGGAACAAAGTCCCCCGTTTAAGGACTTGAAGTTTCACGCCCATTTCAAACATATCCGCAGCCGGTGCCATCATCACGTCAGCCATATCGACTTGAGCCAACAATTTTTTGGTATGCGCTGAGGTACCCGATTCAACACAAGATTGGTTAATAGAGCCTGTCACAATATAAGCGGCCCCCATCATAAAAGCGGCTAAGGCAGATTGTGGCGTTGAAATGCCACCCGCTGCGCCGACTCTAACGGGGGTTTTATAGCCCTGTTTTTGTTGAATGTCATCTCGGAGCGCAATAATGGATGGCAACAGAGAAACCAAGGGACGATTATCAGTATGTCCACCAGAATCGGCTTCAACGGTGATATCATCTGCGACAGGAATTTTTTCGGCGAGCGTCGCTTGTTGCTCGGTGATTAGACCTTCTGCAACCAATTGTCGGAGAATTTTGGTTGGGGCAGGTTGCATAAATCGGGTAGCCACTTCACGTCGAGAAATTTTGCCAATTACTTTATTTTTAATTTCAATGTGATTGGCTGAATTGAGACTGAGCCCAGCTGCACGATAATAAACAAGATTAGGCGTAACATTCAAAAACGCTGCCGCTTCTACGGTAGTTACGCCATATTTGAGATAAAGCGCAACAGTATTCCGCTCAATAGTTGGCTCTTTAGGGCTGTGAATTAAATTAAAAGCGTAAGGACCTTGAGGAAGTGCTTGTTGAATACGTTGAATCGCCTCTTCAATGCGCGAAGGTATTAAGCCGCCAGCACCAAACGAACCCAAAATTTTCTCTTTACCCAACGCAATCACTAAATCTTCTGATGCGATACCATTAGCCATTGCGCCGGTGGCATAGGCATATTTTACGCCGTGAAAATCTAAAAAACTGGGATCCCCCAATTGTTGAGGCAATAACGGTGGCGTAGCCGTCAAGGTTTCCACCTGCGCCGTGCCCTCCCCCAATTCACCGTCGTTGGTGATACCTATTTGCCCCTGTTTTTTGACAACATAACAAGGCCGCTCTAAATTCCGTA
>CAYFOB010000030.1:0-16164 GCA_964344525.1 uncultured Thiomargarita sp. | reverse complement strand
TTTCTCGTTTTCTGAAAAAGACTTTTCATTTTTTCCAAAACAGCCTCTAAAACAAGGTGGGGAAGGAGTAATAAGTCCGCTGGATGATTTATAATAATTACCAGCTTTCCATCGCTCTTAACTCAGCTTAGCGGTGAGCGGCTCAGGAAACCCGGCTTTTTAAGTTGTCAAAATCATTAAATCGACTTATTTTTAAGGTATTAGGAGTATATTAGCAAACTCTAATTTGAACGTTGAATTTCAATTTTTCAACGCAAAGACGCAATTGATCAATGGATAATGGGTTGATTTATCCTTGCTTATATAACATCCTTGTAGTTCTGAACCATTTTTGAGCTTCGGAGTGACATTTTCTTGATCAAAATATTCTGATACCATATTACTTACTGATGTTACGCATGACCTTTTCCTCCGTATTTTGCTGTATTAAAATATTGAGAAAAATGGTTCCTATAAAATTCTTGTTGTTCATGAAATTTCCAATATTAGAGTTGTCCGAAAATAAATCAAAACCAGACCTGGCAGGTTAATTTTTGACTTTTAGCCTGGTTTTAACTTTGACCAAAATAAATCTGAATTAAAAATGCTCAAAACGGGTTTTGTAGCCTAAAATTCGACCTTTAAAAAGTGTCTTTCGCCATGGTTTTGATCATCTTAATCCTTCGACTTCAAATCAAATCCCAAATCAATATGATAACTTTCCAACATTGGCAGCGACATCACAGCGATTCCAATGTTTTCTTCAATATTTGTTAATACCGCCTGCAAATGTGTTTCTGTGGGTGCGGTGATTACAAACCACAAGTTAAAGCAATCATGTTCGCGCTCATAATTGTGATTGACTTCAGGTAAGGTACTGATATAGTTAGCAACGTCTAATAAGCGCTCTTCAGGTACTGCCATCGCTGCCAGCGTACTTGTTCCTAAACGGTGCGGACGGAAAACGGGTCCAACACGACTAATAAATTCAGCCTCATTTAATTCGCGCAATGTCTCAATAACATCCGCTTCACTCACACCCAAACGGGTGGCAATATCCGCAAAAGGTGTCGGTGAAAGCGGGAAATCCCTTTGAAAATCGTTGAGTAAGCTTTCTTGTAAATCGTTGAGTTCTGGCATCTTAAAGCCCAATCTTATGAGCGCGTACTGTGAAAAAAATGCCGCTCGGTTTATCGGCAGATAATGTGGCCATTTCAGCAAATGTCTCAGTATTGTAGACAATGAGCTTATTATCATCACGGACAGAAACCCATACTTCTTCGCCACGCGGGGTAAATTCCATGTGTAACACCGCTTTGCCCGGTTTAAAGGTTTTTATGATGCGCATTGTTGTGACATCAATGACTTGCAACGTATCATTGTTGGGATAAGCAAAATTGACCCAAATTTGACGCCCGTCGGGTCGAGCCATCACAAAGATGGGTTGTCCATGCACCGGAATACGCGCCACCGGTTGCCAAGTGCGTTGGTTGACTACTAATACGACATGTTGACCAATTGCGGGGAGAAAAGCGTAATCGTTCGCCATCGCCCAACCCTCCAAATGGGGCATTTTGTAAACAGGGCGTTTTTCCTCACCTCTGCCATAATTCGGTAAAATGCGTTGTACCCCAGCTTCCAAATCCCATAAATCTAACAGTGCTAAACCATCTTCACCAAATAATCCGGCGATGTAGTAACGCCCATCTGGCGAAATCAGGGCATCGTAGGGTTGTCTACCGATTTTTTGGAATTGAATGATTTTAGGTGAGCGTGGCGTGTGCATATCAGCCACCCAGATTTCATCGGTATCAAAAAGGCTAAAGATAAAGCGTTGCCCTGGCGCGTCTACTAATCCAATGACTTTTGAATGGGTGGGAATGTCTGCCAATAATTCTAATGTTGTGGCATCAAACACTTTAACGCCACCAGGCACATAATTAGACACTGCAACTAAACGTCCATCTTGAGAAATGGCGCCGCCCACACTGTTACCAGCTTGCATAACACGGTTAACAATTTTGCCGCGCAAAATGTCCAATTTCGTTAACCCACCGTCTCGCCCAAAAATGTAGGCATAGCGTTGATCACGCGAATAAACGACTGAGGCATGGGATAAATCCCCAAAACCTGCTATCTTTGCCAAACGGGTGTGAGTCGTTGTTTCGACTATTTGCACACTACCCTTGGCACGTTCTATCACAACGCCCAAGTCACCGGTACCACGCAATTCAGGCACATAGCTTAAAGCCACAGATAAAGAGGCATCTTCAATGCCCTTAAGCATTTGTTCTAATAGCCAAACAGCTTCTACCCGCGTCAAAGCGTGACGCCACGATGGCATCGCAGTGCCAACACGACCATCAAGAATAGTATCCAGTAAAAAAGTTTTTGGTTTTGGGGCTAAAGCTTGGGGCAATAAGGAGGGGCCTAAACCGCCTTTAAGTGTCATACCATGACAAGCCCCGCAGTCGTGTCGGAGCAGTTGGATCAATTCACTTTGACGCTCTAGTGAAATTTCGTTGGCGCAAACGCTAAAGACAGGGAAAAGTAGGAGAATCAACGGTTTCATTGTTTTTTGTCGTCAGGAATGCGAAGGTGGGATTTTTTTTGCAGGAGCAGGTTTGCAACCTGCTCCGTAACATTAGTTTGGACGGAGTTGCAAACCCCGTCACCAAATCAATTAATAGATGTCATGCATCGTATTATACACGTTGAATTTACCCGTTGGGGTAACCAAGCGTGGATCTTTAATCACATGTTTGAGCGTGCGAGTTTTGTCATCTACAATGACTAACGCAGAAGTCAGCTCTTTGCCGTTCCAGACAGAAAACCAAACTTCATCACCTGCCTTGTTATACTCAGGTTGTACAACACGCATAGCACCTTCACCGATGTCTGCCCATTCAGCAATTGGTAAGACTTCGTAACCAGCATCCAGATTATCTGTGTTAAATACGGCAATAGTCTGGGTGTTTTGGGTAAATGGGTTCAGTGCAGTGTCTACATAAAGATTTTTGGACGTAGGATGAGTTTTAATAAACAGAGAACCGCCCCCTTGTCCTTTCAATGTACGTACCACCTGCCAAGCATATTGAGGATGATTAACTGGATCCGTACCAATCACAGCAATCGTCTCATCACCTAAGTGACTGGTGGACCAAACCGGACCATATTTAGCATCAACGAAATTGGCACCTCGCCCTGGATGAGGAATGGCGCCCACATCAATCATCGCTTCTCGATCACCCTCTTTGGAATCAATGACGACAATTTTGTTGGATTTATTGGCAGCTGACAAGAAATAACGTTGTGTGGAATCCCAACCGCCATCATGTAAATAGCGAGCAGTGTCGATGGTTTTAACTTGAAAATTCTCTAAATCTGAATAGTCTACCAGTAAGACTTTGCCAGTTTCCTTGACATTAACGATGAATTCTGGATGTTCATGAGAGGCAACGATAGCAGCAACACGGGGCTCAGGGTGAAATTCTTGAGTGTCTACAGTCATCCCGCGAGTGGAGACGATTTTTAAGGGTTCTAAAGTATCACCATCCATGATCACGTACTGCGGTGGCCAATAGGTACCAGCAATGGCATATTTATCTTCCCAGCCTTTGTACTTGGAAGTTTCCACAGAGCGTGCTTCCATGCCAACCTTGATCTTGGCGACAGTATCAGGTTTTTCCATCCACAAATCAATTTGATTAATTTTGGCATCGCGCCCAATCACAAACAGATAACGACCCGATGCAGATACACGAGAGATATGTACAGCATAGCCAGTATCAACAATACTGATGATTTTTTTGGAATCACCATCAATCAAAGCCACTTGGCCCGCATCACGTAAGGTCACAGAGAAGATGTTTTCGATGTTGTAATCATTCATCTTCTTGGTAGGACGTTGGGCTACAGGTATGGTGACCTCCCAATTGTTCTTCATTTCATCCATGCCATATTCTGGTGGCATCGGTGGCTCGTGTTGGATGTAGCGAGCCATGAGGTCAACTTCCTCTTGGCTTAAATCGCCACTGGTCCCCCAATTAGGCATCCCCCCAGGAGAACCGTAATTGATAAAAATTCTGAGGTAGGCTGTCCCCCTTTGCTGCGTAATTTCTGGGGTCAACGGTTTACCCGTGGCGCCCTTACGCAGAACGCCGTGACAGCCTGCACAGCGTTCAAAAAAAATCCGTTTGGCCTTTTCAAATTCCGTTTCAGAAATAGGAGGGGCACCAGGCGTAATGATCATCTTAACAACAGCAGGATCAACAGCGCTGGGGGCCCCTTCGTACAATGCTTCAGTTTTGCCGCCTTGATGGGAAGGCACGGCAAGTGCCGTACAGGTTGCAAAAGAGAGGGTGGTTAGTGCAATCGCACTAGACAGGGTTCGTAAAGTCGACTTCATAATAATTAAGCATCCTCCAAATAACAAAAAATAAACCTACAAGGTTGCACATTTAATATGGTTATAGAGATTATTACCTTGACTTATGTCAAGTTTTTTTAGCTGAAACCATTGGGGTTTTGCAAACCCCAATGGGTGCAAAGCGCTGCACTCCACGATAACGGGACTATGGAGTGCTCCACTTTTTTTAAAGGCGCATCGGCATAACAATAAATTTATTATCCTCGTTATCCTCTTCAGTAATCAAGCATGAACTGTTAGCATCGCTAAATGCCAACTGTACATTTTTTGTAGAAATGGCATTAATTGCATCTAAAACATAAATCCCATTAAAACCTATTTCCAGCTCATCACCGCTATACTCAAGTTCTACGATATCAGTCGCCTCTTCCTGATAGGAATTTTTGCCACTGACGGTCAAAGCATTCGATGCCAGTTGAAATCTGACCCCTTTGTATTTTTCATTTGACAATATAGAGGCGCGAGTGAGTGCCTGTTTCATTTTGCTGGTTTCTGCGACAACGATTTTGTCAGGATTAGCTGGTATGACCGTATTCCAATCTGGAAAATTACCATCAATCAATTTTGAACTCATCACCAACGACTCGCTCAACTCAAAGCGGATGTGGTTGTCATCACTTAACACTTTAATTTCAGACTCGTTATCCGTAATCAGTTTTGATAGCTCCAACACAGCCTTACGCGGAATAATAACTTGTGTTTTTTGGTCACTTTCAAAATCATGTTGTGCCACCGCCATTCTATGACCATCTGTACCCACCAAGGAAATTTTGCCATCGCCAACTTCCAGCAGTAGTCCCGTCAAATAATAGCGCACATCGTTAGTGGCTATACAAAACGATGTTTTATAAAGTAAATTTTTTAGATGGTGCCCAGAAATTTTAAATTCCGCTTGAGGCGTAATTTGAGGACTCGATGGAAAATCTTCAGTGGGCAAAGTCTGTAATTTAAATTTACTTTTGCCTGCTTTAACAGTCGCCTGATTTTCGTCCAAAGTCACTTGAATTATCGCACCATCGGGCAACGATTTACAAATATCAAAAATTTTACGCGCAGGAATCGTTGTTTCACCATCATTTTCTGTACCGCCCGCTTCCAAGGGCAAGCTGCAAGCAACTTCGACCTCAGCATCGGTGGCAGTTAAATGCAGTTTGTTATTTTTGACACAAACCAAAGTGTTAGCAAGAATCGGTAAGGTTTGCCGTTGCTCAACAACCCCAGTAATCATTTTTAGAGGGGTTAACAATTCTTTCCTAGAAATTTCAAAGTACATGAATATTGTATCCTGACTGTTTTCAAAAATGTATATAATATCACCCAATATATAATATAGTCACACCCGGAAAAAATCGCTTTTTCATTCAAAATACTGACTTTTGATGATAACTGATAACTGTATCCTGTTCCTTGCCCTCAAAATAGCGTACACCAAACAACTTCTTGACAAGTTGTATCACGGCGCAATAAAGTATCGGGTTTTTTATGACTTTTGTAGACCACAATAATTAAATTATGAAAAGAACTTTCCAACCAAGCAATATTATACGCAAACGCCGTCATGGTTTTCGTGCCCGCATGGCAACGAAAAGTGGACGGCATATCATCAACGCACGACGCGCCAAAGGACGTAAACGCCTAACAGCTTAATGAGCGCCCAATTCACGCGACAACAACGCTTATCATCAGCGCTTGAATACAAGTACGTTTTTGACCAACCTTGCAAATCAACTGATCGTTATTTCACAGTGTTAGCGAGACCCAATGCACGCGCTTTTGCCCGCTTAGGATTGGCGATTTCAAAAAAACGGGTTAAACGAGCGGTGGATCGATCTCGCATTAAACGCTTAAGCCGTGAGAGTTTTCGCCATCATCAGTTGTCTTTAGCAGGGTTGGATTGCGTGGTATTGGCAAAAAATGGGATTGAGCAAGTAAATAATCAAACCCTACTACACTCATTAGCAGGGCATTGGCAAAGGTTATTACGTCGATGCAAAAAATATTAATTCTATTAATACGGGGCTATCAGTTATTTATCAGTCCTTGGTTAGGACCACATTGCCGATTCTATCCAAGTTGCTCTGAATATGCACTGATTGCCATTCAAAAACATGGGGTTTTGTATGGCCTCATGTTAAGTCTCAAACGAATATTGCGTTGTCACCCGTGGCACCCCGGTGGGGTTGACCCTGTTCCAGAGCGAAAAGATAAACATGGATAATTTAAGACTGATTTTGATTGTCACCCTGATTTTTATTTTAATGATGATGTATCAGGCCTGGCAACAAGACTATCCCTCTAAACCGCCCACCGTGGCAAACACACCAACCCCAGAAATATCCGAAATGCCCACACCGAGTCAGCCGGATGTTAACGAATTACCGACCCCTCATGAGTCGGCAGCCAGTTCGGTTGAATTACCAGTGGCGCAAACCAAACGATTGTTGCTTCGTTCATCACGTATAACCGTTGAAACGGACGTGCTCAGGCTTGAAATTGACACCACCGGTGGCGATGTGCGACGGGTTGGCTTGCTTAATTATCCTGATCAGGCAGACAAGCCAGAAAATCCTTTTATTTTGATGAATGACGAATTGCCCAACTTATTTGTGGCACAATCGGGATTGCTACCCAAAGAATCTGCCCCAACACATCAATCTATATATCAAAGTGACCAATTCAATTATCGTCTCAATAACGGTGAGGATAATTTAGAAGTCGAATTATATTGGAGAAATGAGAAAGGCATCAAGGTTAGCAAAATTTACACATTTCAACGTGGCAGCTATGTTATTGAAATAAGACATGTTGTTGAAAATAACAGCAATGATCCGTGGCAAGGTCGCTTATATGGACAATTTCAACGCACCCAAGCCGATTTAGGAGGAAGCCTTTTTCTATATACCTACATGGGCGGTGCGATTTCCAGTCCTGAACACCGTTACGAAAAAATTTCTTTTGATGACATACAAGAGGGGAGTTTCAAGGCAGAACATCCTTCAGGATGGGCTAACGGCTGGGTCGCCATGCTTCAGCATTATTTTGTGGGCGCGTGGATACCAGAGCGTGAACAAATCTACAACTATTACACTCGCATGCTGCCAACAGGCAATCGTTATGTCTTAGGATTTTATGGACCCACACAAACAGTAGCCCCTCTAACCGAAGAAACTTTTAAAATAACACTCTATGCGGGTCCCAAACTGCAAGATAAATTGGCAGAATTGTCCCCAGGACTTGATTTAACGGTGGACTACGGTTATCTCTGGTTTATTGCCCAACCATTATTTTGGGCATTAAACTTTATTTATGAATGGGTTGGCAATTGGGGCTGGGCAATTATCATTTTAACGATACTTATCAAACTGGCTTTTTTCCACCTGTCAGCCGCCAGTTACAAATCCATGGCCAATATGCGCCGCTTGCAACCACGTCTAATGGCACTCAAGGAGCGCTACGGCGATGACAAAGCGCGCATGAACCAGGCGATGATGGACATGTATAAAAAAGAAAAAATCAATCCATTGGGCGGCTGTTTACCCATTGTGGTTCAAATACCCGTTTTTATCGCACTCTATTGGGTATTGTTAGAAAGCGTCGAATTGCGCCAAGCGGATTTTGGTTGGTGGATAAATGACTTATCGGCTGCGGATCCATACTTTGTGCTACCGATTATCATGGGAGCAACCATGTTGGTACAACATTACTTGAACCCTGCGCCAATTGATCCTGTGCAACAAAAAGTGATGTTGGTTTTGCCCCTTGTATTTACGGTGTTTTTTGCCTTTTTCCCGTCTGGTTTAGTGTTGTATTGGGTTGTTAATAATGTTTTGTCGATTGCCCAACAGTGGGTGATTACTAAGAAAATTGCGGGGAATGTTTAATTTGAACTGTGATTTATGTGATTGATCCCTCAAATCAATCATATAAATCATAAAAATCTTAAGGAAAAATTAGAGAGAACTTTCAATGGCACTCACACTCACCGAAAAAGCCGCAAAACACGTACAAAAAAGCATTTCCAACCGAGGTAAAGGTGTTGGCTTACGTCTTGGTGTCAAAACATCAGGTTGCTCCGGCATGGCGTATATCATGGAATTTGCTGACCAAATTGATGAGCAAGATCAAGTCTTTGAATCACAAGGGCTTAAAATTATCGTTGATCCAAAAAGTCTCTTCTACCTTGATGGCACAGAACTCGACTATGTGCGAGAAGGCTTAAATGAAGGCTTTAAATTCAACAATCCCAACATCAAAGACCAATGTGGTTGTGGCGAAAGCTTTAATGTTTAACTAACTATGTCTCTATCTGCTAATCATTTTGAACTTTTTGAGTTACCTGTATCTTTTGATATAGACAAAGATACCTTAGCACAACGTTATCGGGACTTACAACGCGCTGTGCATCCCGATAAATATGCGAATGCGCCAGAGAGAGAGCGCCGCTTAGCCATGCAAAAAGCGGCGCAAATCAATGAAGCATATCAAACCTTGAAAAATCCTCTCAATTGCGCACGCTATTTATTGCAATTGCAGGGCGTGGATACTAATGATAGTAATGCAATGATGGATGGCGAATTTTTAATGACGCAAATGGAATTGCGTGAAGAATTGGCTGACATCAAACAGCAATCGCAACCCATTGACGCTTTAAATGCATTTTTAAGTCGCATTGAAAAACAGATACAAGGCTTGACTGACACATTAAATCAGCAATTTGCCCAAAAAGAATATCAAATGGCTGACAACACGGTGCGTCAATTCCAATTTTTCACACGGTTACATGAAGAAGCCTTAAGGTTGGAAGAAGCGCTTGTTTGAAGCTGTGCTTCGCTAAGCTTGGAACAAAAAAATTTATTTTCGTTCCAAGCTTAGCGAAGCCGATGTTAATCTCTTATCAAGGATTGGCTTTAATTCGTACCATTTTCACCGCCTTATTAGCCATTTGTACAATTTCGATGGGATAGTCTTCTAACACTAAACTTGTGCCCGCTTCGGGGATGACTTCTAAGTATTCTAAAATCAAACCATTCAATGTTTTTGGTCCATCTATTGGTAAATGCCACCGCATTATACGGTTAAGTTCTCGCACCGTGATGCTGCCATCAACCAGAAAAGTGTTGTCTCCTTGGGGATGTATGTCTGGTGTTAAAGTATCGGGATTTGTGGTAAATTCACCAACAATTTCTTCGAGAATATCCTCAAGGGTGACTAAACCTTGAATATCCCCATATTCATCAACCACTAAGCCAATACGCACCTTATGTTTTTGAAAATTAAGTAATTGTGTGTTTAAGGGTGTCCCTTCAGGGACAAAATAAATTTCACGGGCAGAGTTTTTTAATGTGGTTTTGCTAAGCTCGTCGTGCTTAAATAAGCGCAGCAATTGACGCAAGTGGATCATGCCAACGACATTGTCTATGCTTTCAGTGTACAACGGCAAACGTGTATGTTGGCTAGTTGCCAATTGCTCGGAAATTTTATCAAGTGGCGCGTTGAGATCAATACCAACAATTTCATTGCGTGGTACCATAATATCTTCTACGGTGACTTTCTCTAAATCCAGAATACCTAACAACATGTTTTGATGGCGTTTTGGAATAAGCCCGCCCGCTTCGTGTACCACCGTACGCAATTCTTCTGGACTTAGCTGGTGGCTCTCTTTATCTGGCTCAGAAATACCTAATGGTTTCAGTAAGCGATTGCTAATGTAATTGATTATCCATACCAAGGGGTACAAGAATTTCAGCAACGGTTTAATGATCAATGATGCTGGAAATGCAATCTTTTCGGGATGGATAGCTGCTACGGTTTTAGGAGCCACTTCACTAAAAATGAGAATCACCCCTGTTAATAAAATTGCTGCAATCGCAATACCGGCTTTCCCCATAAACTCAACCGCAATCATAGTGGCAATTGAGGAAGCGAAAATATTGACAAAATTATTGCCTAATAAAATCACACCAATCAAGCGATCTGGGCGTTTTAATAACTCGCTAACACGCAATGCGCCTCGATGTTTTTTGGCAGCCAGATGACGTAAACGGTAACGATTAATCGCCATCATGCTGGTTTCAGATGCCGAGAAAAATCCAGAAGATAAAATGAGAAAAACCAATATGCCAAATAGCACACTTATCGGAATATCACTCAAGGAAAATAAGCCTTTGGTTGCAATGGAGGTTTTATGTGTATTGCAATAAAGCGGAGATGTCAAGAGGCAAATGTCAATTATCAGTAGTATTTCAGATAAAGATTTTGGGCTTCTCTTCCGTATGAACTGATAACTTAAAACATAGCTTTTCAATAGGTCAAATTCCAAAATGGACTCATTTAGACTTATTAAAATAAATTTAATGCAATAAATTTTATTTATTATATGCCCGCTTGGTTGAAATAGGAACAGAACGTTGTCAATTTAAAACTTATATCGCAATTCAACAAAATAATGCCGTCCTGCTAAGGGTAAATCATTTGGTATGGCAATTGTGTCCGTATTGTCTGGACCAAAACTGGGTTCGCGGGCCTCTTCGTTAAAGAAATTTCGCACAGCAACCGAAAAATCCCAATGCTTTTTGAAATCCGTGCGACGTAAGGTTAAATCGACTGTGGTGTAATCGTCAATGTCTGGACGATAATCATCGAAGTTTCGTTTACGATCTGCTACCCAATTGATTTGCATATTTGTGTACCAGTGAGGTAAAAATTGCCAATTGGTGCCAAGATAAATTTGATGATGTGGTGCGTCACCTGCATCATGGTCAGCGTTTTCATCTTTAGAACGTTGAAAGGCGTAATTGCTTGATAAATTGAAATTTTGCCCAAATTCCCATTTTGCTTCAATTTCAAAACCATAGCCTGTTTGAGTACCTGTATTTTGCGCAGTGGAGGTTTCCGTATGTGGATCAGCCTTAAAATTAATCGCATCCCGCCATTTATAATAGAATAAATTGAAGGAAAGATATGAAGCACTTTGATGCGTAAAAGCTAATTCCCACGTTTCAATTTTTTCAGGCTTTAAATCAGGATTGCCCAGCGCAACGGGATTGTTGATGGCGTATTGTTCTAAAAAAGAAGGCGCACGAAATGCCTGCCCATAAAGCAATTTTGTGGTCAATTCCGTATTTGTCTGCCAAACAAGCGCGATTCGAGGGTTCAGGGCTGATCCAAAATCTGAATAATGGTCATAGCGCAAGCCTGTCGTTAATTCCCAATCATCTGTCATCGCCCAAATATCCTGCATAAAAATATGCCAATTTTTACGAATGCCTTCTTTGAGAAAAGTATAAGGTGTACCCGTCAAATTGACCAATGGACTGCCAGGCGGGAGCTGTTGTCCAGTGGCAGGATCAATGCCATTATTCGCCACAAATTGTACATCATGAAGATCACCATAATAAAAACCTGTGCCCAAGCGGAGTATATGCTTGTTCAATCTTGAATAAAACCCAGAAATATTAAAACGTGAGATATCCTCTGATAAACCTGGGTTGCCAATAAATCCGTCTGGATAAGTACCACCAAAGCTGCCAGGCGGATAAACCCAAAGATTGTCCGTTGTTCGCCACTTGCTAGTCAAATAACTCAACTGTGTAGTCAGCTCCCAATTGTCGGAAAATTTGGGATTATGATAAGTTAAATCGGCACTGATACGATCATCAGCAAAACGACCATTGGGATCAAGTGCTTCATTAATGCCTGCACCCAAGCCAAAATCTCGCCGTCCTTGATAGCCCAAGCGTAGTCGCCATAAATCTTTTGAGGCATCAAAACGGACATCTAAATTTTCTTGAGATAAATTAACAGAACCAGGCGCAAGTGAAGCGTCCGTTCTATATTGAGCATCAAAAGGTGTTTGAGCATCCACCTCAATCATTTCACGCTGTCCATCCGTTGTGTGATATTCCAATGTCAACGCAACATCAATGCCCCCAACCTTTCCACCTTGCAAAACCCACACATCACGAGTATCAAAACTGCCCAATCGCGCCCCAATTTCAGCACTATCAATATCATCCTTATTTTTTGTGATGATATTAATCACGCCCGCAAACGCATCTGCGCCAAACGCTGCTGATCCAGGCCCCCGAATAATTTCAATTCGTGCAATCGCATTCACAGGCATATTGCCGAACGCTTGCCCCCGGTTGCCAGCGTACAAGGTATCAATAGAAATACCGTTAATTAATGTCAACACTTGTGGATTGACAACAGAATAAATTCCACGAAAAGTATAAATCTGATTGTAGCCAATACTACTCCGCGCCACATGCAAACCAGCAACTGTTTCTAAGATTTCATCTAAATTAGTCGCACCCATCGCCTTAATATCCTGAGCAGTAATAACAGTAGTGACGGCAGGGGCACGAGAAATAGATTGTTTAGTTCCAGTAGCGATGCTAACCATTTCGACACGCAAGAAACGTAGTTCATCCTGTAATTCAGCATCTTCCCATATATTTTCCTCAGCATGGATAGAATTCACTAAAAACGCTGTAATGATCATTAGGACCATTTTTAGTTTTTTAGACATAATTTGTAGCCCAAGTTAATTGACTCAATCTGAACAGTGTATCAGCAAATGCGGCTTTTTCTTCCTTAGTACAAGCATTCAGAGAATATTCTTCTTTGTCCAAATACTGGAGGCAAAAAATGGGATGTTCTTGCTGCGTTGAAACATGAGAAGAATCATTGACTTGAATACCATTTATGGGCTTAGCTCGCTTTTTATTTTTTATTTTTCCCATGATTAGGTGATAACCTGCGTTTTAAAATAATCACGCATCGCTTCAGGTGAGGGGTATCATTACCCGAGTGCGAAACTTGGCCACCTTTGAACTTGGCCTCTCAAAGGTTGGGACTATTTGTTAGTAGTCATACATAGAATCGCGCCTGTAATCAGGGCCAAAAAAAAGTAACCCTAAGTTTTCATTAGACGAGGGGATCTGGGGCTGATAGTTCCCTTATTCAATAATTATACATGTTAACCCATTTGTTAACCTGTCAATATTTATCAATAAAATTTCTATCTTTAGCAACATCATAACAACTTAACATGATTTTTTCTCTTGAAATTAGGTGATGCTCATTAACCACTAGCTATCAAGTGGCGTGTTGAGATCAATACATCAATTGGAGCCCAAGATTGATCTTGGACTCCAAATAGCAAATGACTAATATTTTTTCTTGATAGGACGTCGCCAACCAGAAATCGTATTCTGTGGTGTACGGCTCAAAGTCAAAGCCTCGGGTGGCGTATCTTGCGTAATGGTAGAACCTGCTCCGATAGTCGCTCCTGCCCCCACCGTCACTGGTGCAATTAATTGTGTATCAGAGCCAATAAATACCCTATCCCCTACAATCGTTTTGTGCTTATTCGCGCCATCATAATTGCAGGTGATAGTCCCTGCGCCAATATTCACCTGACTACCGACTTCGCTATCACCAATATAACTCAAATGATTAATTTTAGAGCCCTGCGCCACAGTCGACTTTTTAATCTCAACAAAATTGCCAATATGTACATGTGCCGCCAATTCAGTGTCAGGGCGTAAACGCGCAAAAGGACCAATCCGACAACCCGCGCCAATAACAACATTTTCAATAACACAATGAGATAAAATCTCAACATCATCGCCGATTTTTGCATTGCGTATAATAGTATGGGGACCAATTTTGACACGATCACCAAGCGTGATTTCACCTTCAAAAATCACATTAATATCAACAGAAACATCACACCCTGCTTGCACCGTGCCACGTATATCAAGACGGCCAGGATCATACACACTGAGACCGGCAAGCATGAGCTGATTAACTTGTTGCGCTTGATAATAGCGCTCTAAGTTGGCTAATTGGAGACGATCATTAACCCCCATGACTTCATATGCATCATGGGTAGTTGTCGTATGAATGGGCAAATTTTCTTGAACAGCTAAGGCAATGATATCAGTCAAATAATATTCACCTTGAGCATTATCATTATTTAATAATGCTAACCAGCGGCGCAAATGGGCAGCAGGCACAATAAATATACCCGCATTAACTTCTTTAATTTTTTTTACCGCGGCATCTGCCTCTTTTTCTTCAACAATGCGTTCTACCTGTCCCTGTGCATTACGGACAATCCGCCCATAACCATGCGGATTCTCTAAATTAACCGCCAGTATGCCCAAAGCATCAACTTGCGAGCATAGCGCTTGCAATGTGGCTTGCTTAATCAAGGGCACATCGCCACAAAGTACCAACACCATAGCATCATCTGCAATATGAGGCATGGCTTGGGCAACTGCATGTCCCGTGCCCAATTGTTGTGCTTGCTCTACCCAATCAAGATTGGCATCAGCAAGTGCCTCACGGACTTGCTCGCCCTTATAACCATAAACAATATGTATGCTATCCGGTTTCTGTGCTAGGGCAGTGTCAACTACATGACGAATCAATGGTTTATTGGCAAGTTGATGCAAAACTTTAGGAAGTTCAGAACGCATGCGTTTGCCAAGGCCTGCGGCAAGAATGATAATAGAGAGCCTCATAGCTATAAATACGCGACTAATTGAAATTTTAAAATTTAATATTTTTTAAATGAGCCATAGCTTTTCTATGGATAAAAATTGTAACATATATTCAAAATGGATTTATTTCGACTTCATATAAGTAGCATAAATAAGCCATTAAAAAAATTAATGCAATTAACTTATTTTATCAAACGCCTGAAATTCTGCGAGAATGCTTATGAATCACACAAAAATAAAAGTATTAAACTTTTGCCTTAAAAAAAAGCAAGGCATTAGCGCATCAGAAATCGCAGCCTCTTTGTACATCAGTAAAACAACGGCGTACAGATATCTACATGACTTCAAAAAAGCAGGGAGAATAGTGCATAGGGGGCAATACCAACTTATTCACCCTCAAACCCATTTTCAAAACATTTTGTTTGTCTACAAAAAAAATCAACTGGCTGGCTATCTCAATTTTGACAAGGGGCTTTATTCGTTTGTTTACGATAGCGACTACCTTTGCCAACCAGAAGCTGAGCCTGTTTTAGCCAACATGGCATTGACAGAAATCCTTTTTTCCAGTCAAAAAATGTTTTTTGAACACATTATTCCAGGAGGGCTGGATAGAAAAATTTTGGAAAAAAAAGCGGGTTCACCCAACGATTTTGATTTGCTACCCTTGTTGCAACATATTTATGGCGATTTACAATTTTCTAGAACAAAACTGACAAATGACGATGCTTTTTCCAAGAAAATTCGATATACAGAGGTCAAAAACGAAATTCTGGGTAAAAATACCTTTCCTAATCTCCTAAACATGGAAATTCACATTGATGACAATGCGTTGTTTCCAGAAAATAAAGAATTGGATGAGGTGGTTAAACATTTTATCCCCTCGGGACTTTCTGGTTTTCAACATAAACTTTCCATCGTATTTGATGGTAACATCATCCGTCAACCAAAAGTGGGGGAAGTGGCGCATTATATTATGAAACCCTATAAAACAGAACGGCATTGCGCCATCAACGAACACTTGTTTATGACATTTGCCAAAAATGAGCTTGGCTTTGATGTGCCTTGGACAGGGATCATTAAGCGTCAGGGGGCGTATTATTATATTGTCAAGCGTTATGATCGATACCAGGGCAACAAATTTGCCCATAATCAAATCGCAATCCTCGACCGCAAATCAGAGGAAAAGTTTAAAGAAATAAAAAAATACTTGACACTACCCAAAGAGCGGTTGATTTTTCTTAAATA
>CAYFOB010000029.1:8475-16169 GCA_964344525.1 uncultured Thiomargarita sp. | reverse complement strand
TGAGTCCAACGGATTTGTCGCTCATGTTGGTGTGCATAACTCAATTTTCCAATAGTAAGTACTGAACCATGAATTTTCAGGTATTTTGGGAGACCCATGCCCTTCGCTAAGCTTTGGACTCCAAAATGTGCTAAAATTTATGAGTGGGTACTTAAGTGCTATTGATCTGAGGAAGACGAATAAAAAATTGGCTGCCTTTTCCCTCTTCACTTTGAATCGTTATTGTTCCGTTGTTTTTTTCAACAAACTCTTTGCATAAGATTAAACCTAAACCAGTGCCTTGTTCGTTGTTTGTACCCCGAGTGGAGTGACTCACATCAATTCGGAAAAGTTTCTCAATGTCTCCAGCAGGTATGCCTATTCCTGTGTCTGATATTGATATTTCTACCCAATTTTCTTCTTTTTTAGAAGAGATTACCACTTTTCCATGTTCAGGTGTGAATTTGATGGCATTTGAGAGTAGGTTTCTAATAACTGTGTTAAGCATATGTTCATCAGCAAAAACCAAGGTGTTTTCGATGTCATAAACCATCTTGATTTGCTTTGTGTTGGCTTGATTTTCTAAGAGCCCAATATTACGGTAAACAAGAGACTTCAAGTCTAATTCTTTTGGTGTTGCCTTCATTTTGCCAGTTTGCACCCGTGACCATTCGAGCAGGTTTATTAACAAATCATAACCCTTTTTTGAGTTTTGCTTAAACAGTGGTAACATAGTTTCAACATTATCAACTGGTGTTGTTATTAATAGGTTTGACAACCCAATTAATCCATTAAATACATTACCCAAATCATGCGCGATAATGGAAAAAAATTTGTTCTTGGTGGCATTGGCTTGTTCGAGTTTTTCAACCGCCTGCTTGAGCGCTTCTTTTGCGCCTTTGAGTTCGAGATGCGTATTGACTCGCGTCAATAATTCTTGATGATTAAAAGGTTTGGTGACATAATCAACGCCGCCCAGTTCCAATCCCTTGATAACATTTTCTTTTTCTGTCCTGGCACTGAGAAAAATGATCGGAATTTCTGAAAATTTAGCATCTTGCTTTAAGCATTTGCAAACTTCAAAGCCGTCCATATCAGGCATCATAATATCCAGCAAAATGAGATCTGGTTGTTTTCTTTTGATAAATTCCAATGCCTTAATACCATCATTGGCAGCGGCTGGATTCAAACCATTTTTTTTCAATATAGTCCCCAAGACTTTAAGGTTATGTGGATTGTCATCCACAACTAAAATCAGTGGCTTTTTTTTCATTTTGTGCCTCTTTAACTACAAGGAATGTTTATTAGCAAACTGTTTAACAATATTAGGAAATTTATTGAATGTTGCTTCAATATTGAGGATGTCAAAATTTTGAACAAATTCAGACAAATTTTCACTATAATGGATGAGCGTTGGTGCATTATGCTCTTTTCCTAGTTCTTCCAATTTTGTTACAAATTCCTCAATGGCATCTATTTCGATCAGACCTTTCATGTCTTCCCAAATTGGCATCATAGCTTTTTCCAGTGTTTGGATCAGTTCAGGAAGTTTGGCAATAGAGTTTAGAGAGGTATCCTCTTCCAAAAGTTCTCGCCCTGCTGTAGGCATTTCTGTGTGCTTTAAATAGTGTGATAGTTCGCTAAAAAGATAGCGCATTTTAATGGGTTTAATCAAATAACCATCAAAGTTGTGTGCTTTGATCTTTGTTTGATCATCCAGTGCGATAGAAGCGGTTAATCCAATAATTGGTATATTTTGGGTAGTTTGATCGTTTTTTAAAACTTGGGTCGCCTCATAACCATCCATTTCAGGCATTCTAATATCCATTATGATGAGCTCAGGATGGTATTTTTTGGCTAATTGTACTGCTTTTTGTCCATTTTCTGCTTCTATTACCTCCAAATTCACTTGGGACAACCATTCTCTGATGAGCTCGCGGTTGGATTCAATATCATCCACAACTAACACTTGTCCCTTTTCAAAACAAATATTTTTAAAATCAAAGGAATTGTCCTGAGCTTCAACGAAATTTGTAGCAGAAACTTCTACATCTCGTAAGGTGATTTCAAAAACACTTCCTCCAGCAGGGTTACTTTTCAGCAAAATTTGACCATTCATCATCTCAACCAATCGCTTGCTAATCGCTAATCCCAATCCAGTACCTCCATATTTTCGGGTACTTTGCCCATCCTGTTGTTTAAAAGATTCAAAAATTGTCTTTTCTTGGTTTTCAGGAATACCGATGCCAGTATCTTCTACTGTGATGATGAAATTGATTTTATTTTCCTGTGTATAGATCTTCTGGGCGCTCAGTTTGACATAACCAATTTCAGTAAACTTAATCGCATTACCGACCAAATTGAGCAGCACTTGCCGTAATCTGGTTTCATCCAATCTCAGTGCTGTCGATAACTCTTCATCAAAATCAATAATAAATTCTAGGTTTTGCTCTGCTATTTTGAGGGCAAAAATTTGTTTTAATTCATTGAAAATTAGATAGGGATTGATAGGTTCATACTTAATTTCCAAACGCCCTGCCTCAATTTTTGCAAGATCAAGTATATCATTAATCAAAGTCAGTAGACTTTTGCCTGCGGTTTGAATGGCATCCAAATACCCCTTTTGTTTTTTATCAGTCACAAGTGAGTACAACAACTCTGAAAAACCAATCACAGCATTCATGGGAGTGCGTATTTCATGACTCATGTTGGCAATAAATTCACTTTTAGCGCGATTGGCTAACTCTGCGGCTTCTTTGGCTTCTTGTAAAACTAACTCTGTTTGTTTACGTTTGCTGATGTCTTCAGCCACTTTGAGAAAATGAGTAATTTTTCCCTCTTGATTTTTGATAGCTGAAAAAGAGGCTAATTCCCAATAAACTTCCCCATTCTTTTTTTGGATTTGAAACTCATTTTGCACTTCTCCACCTGCGAGAAGTATTTGCCATAAATTATTATAATATTCTTGTTTTTGGTTACCATATTTTAGAATGTTGGGAGTTTTGCCAATAATTTCGTAAGCCGCATAGCCAGTGACTTCAGTAAATTTTGGATTGGCATATTCGACGTTACCCCAAGTATCTGTAATAATGACTATGTTTGGGCTTTGTTCAATAGCAACAGAGAGTTTACGGATTTGTTCCTCAGCCTGTTTGCGTTTGGTGATATTTTCAATCTTTGCAAGAAAATAGCTGGGTTCCCCATGATCATTATAAAAAAGCGAAACCGCCAAATGTCCCCAAACGAGCGGCCCATCTTTTCTAATGTATCGCTTTTCCATTTGATAATAAGGTATTTCACCATTTAATATTTGCTTTATCAATTTTTGATTTTGGGGCATGTCTTCTGGATAAGTCACATCAGCAATTTGTCGTCCAACAAGTTCACTTTCAGTATAACCTAACATTTGGCAAAGAGCGGCATTGACTTTAATAAAGTACTGCTCACGATTAACAATAGCCATGCCAATTGGACCATCTTCAAAGAGTTTGCGAAATCGCTTTTCGCTATGTAGCAATCTTTTTTCGGCTCGCTTGCGCTCTTCAATTTCTACTGTGAGTTTTCTATTGGTTTTTTCTAAATTTAACACAACATTTTGTATGGATATTTTTTGTTGATTAATGGCTTTAATATTTTTAACCAATTCAGCAGTTCTACGAGCTACCTTTTTCTCAAGTTCATCACGATGTGTTTTTAAGGTTTGATGGGATTTTTTCAAATGAGCTGTCATGCTATCGAATGCTTTTGACAATTGCCCAATTTCATCATTACTCTCAATAGTCACTTGATAATCCCAATTGCCTTGTTCTATATTTTGAGTCTTTTTCAGTAATTCCAAGATAGGACGTGTTATGGCTTCGGTGGTAAAAATAGCAAGTATGATACCTATGCCTATCAGTATAAGAAAAAAACAAAACATCATCCAAAGAAATCGATTGACTGGGGCAAAAGCCTCCTTTTCGTCTATTTCTGCCAGCAAACACCAGTTCATGTTTTCGATGATATCATAAGCCCCAATCACTTTTATGCCACGATAATTTTCATAAGGCGTTATTTGAGTGTTGGATAATCCTAAACATTCTTTGGCTTTGGGAGAATTCACTTTCATTTTTAAGAAAGTTTTATCAATAAACCTTGAGGGGGTTATCATATATCCATCTTGATTAATAAGGTAGATTTCTCCTGTTTCTCCTAAACCTGTTCTGTTTGTTGTTATTTGGTATAATCTATTTGCGACTTCTACATCGATAATCACAATACCCGCAAATTCATCGTTGACTAAAATCGGCGCAGAAACACTGATAACGTGGGTACCTGTAAACACGGACGTATGAATATCTTTATGATAAATTTTATCCTTTCCATGCGTAAATATTTCGTGATTATCTGTCATATCAATGTGACTGGACACTAAAACATGACCATTTTTATTCAAAACAGTCATTCGGGAAATATGCTCATCAAGTTCAATAATTTGTTTTATTCTTTGATGAATAGAAGCCAAGCTTTGGGTGTCTGTTGTGAGGGCTTTGATAAAAATTTTTTCTGTTGACAAGATTTCCACAATATCTTGATGTTCAATAAATAAGGTTTCAATATGATACGCTCTTGAAATAGCAACATCTTCTAAGTGATTGTAAATTTCTTTTTTAATCATGTCTTTTGAAACAATACCAGTGATGGTAATGGCAATAGCAGCCGTTACTGAAAGCATGATTAAAATAATATTGGTAATTTTTGTTTGGATTTTCATTTTTTTTTTTACTTTGAGCTTTTTTGTCTGAACCACAGATCAAGGTTCAGACAAAAAGTTGCATATCGCATTCAAGTTGGTTATGAGACTATACTTTCTTGATCAGCAAAATAACTGATGTTACGCACCCACCTTCTCAACCCCGTGAAGCCGGCAAACGCACATAAAATTGACTACCCTTCCCCTCCTCACTTTCTACCCAGATTGTGCCTCCATTCTTTTCGACAAATTCTTTGCATAAGATTAAACCTAAACCGGTGCCTTTTTCGTTGCTGGTTCCATGGGTGCTATAGCTCACATCAAGTCTGAAAAGTTTCTCAATATTTTCAGGTGCTATACCTACCCCAGTGTCTGAAATTGATATTTCAATCCATTCATCTTCTCGTTTATAAGAAATTTCTATCGTGCCCTTGTTAGGTGTGAACTTGATCGCATTTGAGAGTAAGTTTCTGATAATTGTGTCCAGCATATGTTCATCAGCAAAAACCAAGGTGTTATCGATTTCAGAAATAATCTTAATTTGCTTAGCGCTGGTTTGGCTTTTTAAAACGCTGGTATTTTGGTAAATAAGAGGCTTTAAGTCTAATTTTCTGGGGTTTGCCTTCATTTTGCCAGTTTGTATTCTTGACCATTCCAGCAAGTTTCTTAATAGGTTATAACCCATTTCTGAGCTTTGCTTAATCATAGGTAAAAAAGTCTTTGCATCATTAACTTCTTTTGTAATTAATAAATTTGATAACCCAATTAAACCACTAAAAACATTACCCAAATCATGCGCAACGATGGAAAAAAATTTGTCTTTGGTGGCATTGGATTGTTTCAATTCATCTTTTGCCGCTTTGAGTTCAAGATGCGTATTGACACGAGTCATTAATTCTTTGCGATTGAAAGGCTTCGTCACATAATCAACAGCCCCAAGTTCCAAACCCGCGATGACATCTTCTGTTTTGTTTTTTGCACTCAGAAAAATGACTGGCATATCTAATCCATCTTGCTTTAAGCGTTTTAAAACTTCAAAGCCATCCATTTCTGGCATCATTATGTCCAACAAAATGAGATCAGGTTTTTTCTTTTTGATAAACTCCAATGCTTGCGCACCATTACGAGCAGCGGCTGGGTTTAACCGGTTTTCCATCAGTATGGTACCTAACATTTGAACGTTTTGTGGATTATCATCCACGACTAAAACCAATGGGGTTTTATTCATCTAAAGTCTCCTTAAAATGTTTGATAAGATCAGGAAATTCATTGAATGTGGCTTCAATTTTGAGGGTATCAAATTGTTGGACTAATAAACATAAATTTTCGCCGTAATGGGTAAGAGTTGGCGCATTATATTTTGTACCTAACTTGATCAATTTTTTGGCGAAGTGTACAGTTGCATCCATTTCAATCATACCCTTCATTTCTTTCCAAATTGGCATCATAGAGTTTTCCAATGTTTCTACCAATTCAGGACAACTCTCCTGAATAGGAGGGGTCTCCGCCACACTCTCTATCACGTTAGTGTGTTTTAAATAGTGTGAGAGTTCAGCCAAAATATCTTGTATCTTAACAGGTTTAGATAAATAGCTATCAAAAATTTTTTTCTTTGAATCTTCGTCTAAACCTACTGATGCAGCGGTTAATGCTATGATTGGTATCTCTTTGGTTTTTGCATTTTCTTTGAGCTGTTTGGTTGCTTCATAACCATCCATCACAGGCATTCTAATATCCATAAAAATCAGAGCGGGATGATTTTCTTGAGCAAAGTGTATGGCTTTCAGTCCATTTTCTGCTTCTACAACCACCAAATTGAGTTGAGATAACAATTCTTTAAGAAGAGTACGATTATAGTCAATATCATCGACAACCAACACCAATGCTTTTTCAAAAACAATATTGCTGAAATCAAAAGATTTAATGGGACTTTCGATAATTTCTGAAGCAACAACTTTGACATGCTTTAAAATGATTGTAAATACACTGCCTTTACCTTTTTGACTTTGAACAGACAGAGTGCCTGCCATCATTTCTACTAATCGTTTGCAAATGGCTAATCCTAATCCAGTTCCCCCATATTTTCGGGTACTTTGACCATCTTGTTGTCGGAAAGATTCAAAAATAATCTCTTGTTGCTCCTCGGGAATACCAATGCCAGTATCTGCTACCGAAATGATCAAATCAATTTGACCATTTTTATCCACTTTAAAAACGCTCAGTTTGATGTGTCCCTGTTCGGTAAATTTAATTGCATTACCAACCAGATTCAATAGCACTTGTCGTAACCGGATTTCATCTAACATCAATGTTGCTGGTAGATTTTCATCAACTTCAAGAATAAATTCTAGTTTTTTATTGGCTATATTTAAAGCAAAAATCTGTTGCAATTCCTGGAAAAGAAGATCAATATTAAAGGGTTCATAATGAATTTCCAGTCGCCCTGCCTCAATTTTAGATAAGTCAAGTATGTCATTAATCAAAGTAACCAGAGTATTTCCAGCTATTTGAATTGATTCCAAATAGCTTTGATGCTTTTTTTCTGTTATCTGTGAAGAGAGAATTTGGCTAAAACCGATAACGGCATTCATGGGTGTGCGTATTTCATGGCTCATATTCGCCAAAAATTCGCTTTTGGCACGATTAGCGGATTCTGCTTCTTCTTTAGCCTTCTTTAAGGCGAATTCTGCTTGTTTACGTTCAGTAATATCACGGATGATGCCAACAAACAGGCGTTGTTTGTCCAACCACATTTCGCTAACTGCTAAATCAAGTGGAAAAATTAAACCATTTTTGTGCTGCCCTTGAACTTCTCTGCCAAATCCAATGATTTTTGCAATACCGGTAGATTTGTAACGTTCAAGATAATCATCATGTTCGCTATGGTAAGGTTCGGGCATAAGCATGTTGAGGTTTTTTCCAATGACTTCTGCAGCCTCATAGCCAAATATTTTTTCAGCGGCAGGATTAAATGACTCAATAA
>CAYFOB010000029.1:5051-8465 GCA_964344525.1 uncultured Thiomargarita sp. | reverse complement strand
AGACCAGATTCATCGATAGTAATCACACCATCGACTATGCTTTCAACAATTGTGCGGAGATGTGTTTCACTTTGACGCAATTTTTCTTCAGCCTGCTTACGTGCCGTGATATCGTGGCGCATTTCAAACTTAGAAAGACTGCCATCTACATTTTTGATGGGCGTGCTAAATATGTCATAATGTTTGTTTTCTTTAGGCGAATACCACTCCCATCGAATCGTTTTTTCTGCCACAAAAACATCATCCTCTTTACACCAGGCGCAAACTTTTGTAGCATTATAAAAATAGGTATAACACTTACGTCCATTAATAGGACCAAAAATTTTTTCTAAAATGGGATTGATATATTCAATATCGTATTGCCTATTAATAATGTAAACAGCATCTGGCATAGCGTCCAAAATACTAATCAGTTTATTATGTTCCTTTTGTAACGCTTCTTCAGCTTGCTTACGTTCTGTCATATTTTCAGCCACCTTTATGAAATGCGTAATATTATTTTTTGCATCTATAATGGGAGATATAGAAGCATATTCCCAATACCGTTTTCCATCTTTCGTCAGGTTTTGAAATTCGCCTCGCCACTCATTGCCATTTTTAATCGTTTTCCATAACGTATGATAAAATTTTTGTGAAAGCTTTCCCGATTTGAGAAAACGGGGATTTTTTCCAATGACTTCTTCAAGTGTATAACCTGTGAGTTGTGTAAACTTGGGATTCACATATTCAATATTGCCCTGAATATTGGTAATCACAACGGTACTTGGGCTTTGTTCTACAGCAACAGAGAGTTTGCGGATTTGTTCCTCTGTTTCTTTACGGGTTGTGATGTCTTCTATTTTGGCTATAAAATAAGAAAATTCAGTATTACTATGAGAACAGAACGATACCGCTAAATGTCCCCAAATTAATTGCCCGTTTTTTCTAATGTACCGCCTTTCCATTTGGAAAAAGGAGATTTTTCCTTTCAACAATTGTTTGATTTGAAAATCACTTTCAGGCATGTCCTCTTGATGGCTAATATCAGCAATTGTTAATTTGAGTAATTCTTGTTTGGTATAGCCAAACATTTGGCAAAAAGAGGTATTAACATTGATTAAATTTTGATTTAAATCAACAATAGCCATGCCAATGGGTCCTTCCTCAAATATTTTGCGGAATCGCTCTTCATTCTCTTGCAATTCACCTGTTCTTTCCTTAATTTGTTTTTCAAGTTCTTCACTATGGTTTTTCAACACTTGATGAGATTTTTTTAAACGATCTGTCATGCTGTCAAATGCTTTTGACAATTCTCCAATTTCATCGAAGGTGTTGATATCGACTTTATCATCCCAATTTCCTTGTTCTATGCGTTGAATCCTTCTATGTAATCTCAAAATAGGACGTGTGATTTGATCACTGATCATCAGTGCAAGTAAGATACCCACACCTAATAACATGAGAAAAAATAAAAAAATCACCCAAACCAACTTGTGAACTGGTGCAAAGGCTTCTTTTTCTTCTATTTCTACCAGCAAACATCCATTCATTTTTTCAATTCTCTCATAAACGCCAATAACCATGATGCCGTTATAATTTTCATAAGCTTGTGTGGGTTTAATTTCTGTTGTGAGGCATTCTTTTGCTTTAAGGATATAGATTTCTTCTGTTTCTCCTAAGCCAGTTCTATCTGTGATAATTTGATAGAGTTTTTCTTCATTGTAGTTAGTCAAAAGCGTTTCAATCTGGTGAGCTCTTGAAATAGCGACATTTTTTAAATGATTGTAAATTTCTGCCTCAATCAGAGATTTTGAAACAATGCTGCTAATGGTGATGGTGGCAACACCTGTTATGAAAATAGTTATTAAGACTATGCTGGAAATTTTGGTTTTGATTTTCATATTTTAGTGTGGAATTTTATAACGCGGTTCTTGACACGATTCTGCCAAAAGTTCATTAATTTCTTTTTTTAATTCAACCATTTTTAATTCTCTGTTGATTGCCAATCTGTTGAAAATGCCCAGTTCTTCGTTTTTCTTTTTGAGTTCTTCTTCTGTTTGCTTGCGTTTGCTGATATCTAACATAACACCGTATAATTTAACGACTTGATCGTTTTCAACCACAACATTCACTAGATTTCTTATCCAAATCGTTCGATTATCTGCCGTTATCATGCGATATTCAAAATCGTGATCTGTTTTTTGATCAACACATTCTTCACAAATTGCTATCACCCACGCCTGATCATCTGGATGAATGTGATCACTACAAAATGTGGCTTGGTTAAGCCAATTTTCAAGCGGATAGCCAAAAAAACGCTCGGCTTGTTTGCTGATAAATGTAAATTTCCGGGAATTAGCCTCGGCTTGCCACACCACACCTTCAATGGAATGCACAAGTTTTTCATATCTCTGTTGAGATTTTATCAGGGCTTTTTCTGCTTGTTTGCGTACCGTGATGTCACGCGCAATGATCAACGCCTCATTAGTTTCACTGACAACAATTCGCGCCTCGTAACAATAAAGTTTATTACCTATTGACAATTGATATTCAAAAGATTGTATTTCACCGGTTTGATAGGCTTGCGCTATGCCATGCATCAATGGTTGTGCAACTTTGCTTGGCAAAGTTTCATCAATGGTTTTACCCAAAAAATCATTGGGATTTTTAGCGTAGTAATCCAAATAGGTGCCATTTTTATCACAAACAAAAATTAAATCTGGTAAAGCTTTTAAAATGGCACGATTTCTGGCTTCACTTTCTTGCAAAATTTGTTGAGCGATTTCTAATTCACGTTGTGTGTGTCGTAGCTCTTCATTTTTGCGTTCTAATTCAAGTTGGTGTACGTGCAATTCTTGAAGAAGCGCTTGTAAATCTTCGTGGATATCGTTCATTTTTTCTTTATCCAATTTTGTTGATTTTTGTTTATAAAAAGGATAAATCAAAACGGGTTTTATCCCTTTTATAAGCGTAACATCAGTAAATCATAAGAATCACAGTTCAAGAAATAGTATTTGTCGTGTTGTTTACACTTGCCGCCAAAGATGCGCTCTAATACATCTTAAAACATCATAATCATACCTGCCGTCAAAAGCCTCAAATACTGGCTTTAAGGTGTGTAGTTCTTCTGTGGGGCGTTCTAATAGTTTGTCTTCAATTTCGTGTATTTCTTCTTCTTTTAATTTGATGACTTGGCGTAATTCTACTTGCCCCAATTCTATCGCTTCTGAAAGGTGTCCATAAATTGTGGAGGGTTTGAGCTGGCGTTGTGCTGCTATGCGTTCCGGGTTTAAGCCTTGCTTAAAGGCTTCCAGGGTGGTTTCTGCTGAGTCAGACAGTATTGTATCTTCATTAATTTTGGGAACTGATTTTTTGGGGGGCAAAGCTTCACGTTCCAAGGCATAGGCATCTAGTACATCAATAAAAATTTGACCA
>CAYFOB010000029.1:2617-5041 GCA_964344525.1 uncultured Thiomargarita sp. | reverse complement strand
GCCTGATAATTCAGCAAATTCTGCTAAGGTATGGGGGCGTTGTTGTACCATTTCTTCTAATGTGCTGTCATGGAAAATGACATAAGGGGGTACATTTTGTGCCAATGCTAATTCCATACGTTTGGTACGCAAAATTTCCCAAAGAATTTGATCAGTATCTGTAAACGATTTTCTTGAAGTGCGGCTATATTTTTTATCCTTGCTTTTTTGTGGTTTAATATCTTTGCGCAGTTCAATACGCTGTTCTCCTCTGAGTAGGGGACGCGCATCTTCAGTCAGTTTTAACCCGCCATGGGCTTCTAAATCAACCATCGCAAATCCACCAGCCACCAGTTGCCGAAATACCGAAAACCATTGATCTCTGCTTAATTCTTGACCAATGCCAAAGGTGCTAACACGATCATGTTTAAATTTTTCTATACGGTCATTTATTTTACCTAATAATACATCAATCAAATAGTGAACGCCAAAGCGTTGCCCGGTGCGATAAATACAGGAGAGTGCTTTTTGCGCGGCTTCTGTGCCATCCCAGGTGGCCACCGGTTCTAAACAAGTATCACAATTGTTGCAAGGGTTGGGCAAGTGATCACCAAAATAACCTAATAGTGCTTGACGACGGCAGGTGGTCATTTCGCAATAGCTCAGCATGGATACTAATTTATGGCGCTCTATTCGTTTATGTTGCTCATCAGCTTCTGATGAGTCCATCAAGCGCCGTAATTTGGCGACATCTTCTAAACCATACGCCATCCACGCATTGGCTGGCAGCCCATCGCGCCCTGCTCGCCCTGTTTCTTGATAATAAGCTTCCAAACTTTTTGGTAAATCTAAATGCGCCACAAAACGGACATTGGGTTTATCAATGCCCATGCCAAAAGCGATAGTTGCAACGATGATCACGCCTTCTTCGCGTAAAAATCGCATCTGATTTTGTTTTCGTATTTCATTGTCTAAGCCTGCGTGGTATGGTAAGGCTAACCAACCTTGTTTGCTAAGCCATGCAGCAATTTGCTCCACTTTATTCCGCGATAAACAATAAACAATTCCAGCATCGCCACTATGCCCCTCTTCTTTAAGAAAGGTTAATAGTTGGCGGCGGGCCTCCTTTTTTTGCACCACTCGATAGCGAATATTGGGACGATCAAAGCCGGTGGTAAAAACTTTGGCGGTGTCTAAACCTAAATGAGTCTTAATGTCTCGCTGTGTGAGATCATCAGCGGTGGCAGTCAGGGCAATGCGTGGAACGTTGGGAAAACGTTGATGTAAAATGGACAGCTCCACATACTCTGGACGAAAATCGTGTCCCCATTGCGATACACAATGCGCTTCATCTATGGCAAATAAAGCGACTTGGGCATTATCCAAAAATTCTAAAAAGCGAGGTGTCATCAATTTTTCGGGTGCCACATAGAGCAAGTCCAATTTACCTTGGCGTAATTGTCTTGAGACTAACTGCGCTTCTTCTGGTGTTAAGCTCGAATTAAGACAAGCTGCGCGAATGCCAAATTGTTGTAATGCGCTCACTTGATCTTGCATTAAAGCAATTAAGGGCGAAATCACTATTGCCATGCCTGAACGAATCATAGCAGGAATTTGATAACATAGTGACTTGCCGCCGCCAGTGGGCATTAATACTAGCGCATCACCACCCATTAAAACGTGGTTAATGATAT
Organism: uncultured Thiomargarita sp.; assembly: GCA_964344525.1. GTDB lineage: Bacteria > Pseudomonadota > Gammaproteobacteria > Beggiatoales > Beggiatoaceae > CAYFOB01. The sequence continues at coordinate 3,368 of CAYFOB010000029.1, read as the reverse complement.
TTTCTTGCTCACCGCGAAAGTGTTGATAGCCAAATACGTTGTGTAGTATCTCTAGGGAAGTCATATTATTTTAGTTATCAGTTATCAGTTATCATGTATAAAAAATAGATGAAACACAAGGTAATAAATACCATATAGTTTTTTTATATTGTTTGAGCTGTAATTTTTATGAGATTTAATGATAAAAAAAACCTCATAGTAATCATATCAATCACATAAATCACAGTTCAAATGAGCGATTCAAGTGGAATTAATTATGCCTTGGAATTGAGACAACTCAACCTCAGATTTTTGATAATGTTAAACTAAAATAAATACTAACTGATAACTGATAACTGATAATTGAAAATATGTTAAAAAATAAAATTGCTTACAAATTGACATCCTATATTATCTTATTAAGCGCTTTGATGATTTTGCTAACTACGGTGGTGCACAACATTGTAGCCAGTTTAATCACCAATGTAGCAAGCATCTTGTTATTTGCTATTTTAGCTTGGTGGATTTTTCATACCCAAGTAGCGCGTCATCTCAAGAAAATAGCGGATTATGCAGAAAAAATTGATTTTAAACACTCAAACACAGTATTGACTTTAGATCGTGTGGCGCAAGCTGATGAATTAGATAAAATTGTAAAGGTTTTTAATGGATTACATCTCAATCTTCAAGATTCCTATCAAAACATACGTGAATGTGAATCAAATGCGCAAAATTTGCTACAAGCGGCGTTGATAGGGCTAGGTTTATGGCG
>CAYFOB010000029.1:1013-2607 GCA_964344525.1 uncultured Thiomargarita sp. | reverse complement strand
TAAACTATTGGGATGATATTGTTGTGGAGGAGGATGTGGCTGCCGAACAGGTTGCATTGCAAGCCCTGGCTGTTGGCGATCGTTATGGTCCATTAGAAAAAGAATATCGACATAAAGATGGCTATTATGTGCCAGTGAGATTATCCGCTTTGATTATCGAAAAAGAGGGGGACAATTATGCGTGGTCTCATGTCGAAAACCTCAGTCGACAAAAATGGGAGGCTATCGAATTACGGACGGCTAAACAAAAGGCAGAAGAAGCTAACCTGGCTAAAACCCAATTTATTGCCAATATGAGCCACGAACTGCGCACATCCCTAAATATTGTGAACAATCTCTTATACAACAAGATATCAAAAACGTTCATACTGCCTCCAAGGAATTATTGGGTTTAATTGAGGGTATCCTTGATATTTCTAAAATCGAAGCGGGCAAAATGCAGTTATATTCAGAACGCTTTGATTTGAAAACAATGATCCAAAAAACAGTGTCCACGCTTCAGCCCTTGATAGAGAACAAAGCAAATGCCCTACACTTTTTGTTTGATGATGATTTGGGTGAAATGCAAAGCGATTTGGCTAAAGTCAGACAAATTTTGTTTAATTTGCTCAGTAATGCGTGTAAATTCACAAAACAAGGCATCATTACGTTAGAGGTGAGACGAGAAACAGAAAAAGGTGAGGATTGGGTTGCTTTTCGTGTGAGTGATGAGGGAGTTGGCATGGAACAACAAGCCAATTTATTTCAAGTTTTTACCCAAGCTGATGCATCTACCACCCGCAAATATGGTGGTACTGGGTTAGGATTGGCGGTTACTAAACACTTCGCGCAAATGCTTGGTGGCACTTTTAATGTCGAAAGTGAATTGGGTAAAGGCAACCATTTTACGGTGCGCCTACCCGGGCAATTAACAGCCCCAAGTACGCCACCTCGCACAGTTACTAAGAAGTCCCCCGTCACAATGCCTGAGGCACAAAGAGAATGTGGAACAATATTAGTGATTGATGATGATGAAATGGTACGTGAATCACTGGAGATTTTTTTGAGCAAAGTTGGCTATCAAGTGGCTATGGCATCCAAGGGTAAAGAAGGTTTGAAATTAGCGAAAAAATTGCGTCCTGATGCCATTACTTTAGATGTCATGATGCCAGGCATGGATGGTTGGGAGGTGTTGTCTAAACTTAAGGCGGATCCTGCGCTCACGCATATTCCGGTCATTATGTTGACAATGATGGAGGACCAAGATATAGGGTATTCTTTGGGCGCTGCTGAATACTTGGCTAAACCCATCAGCCGTTCTCAAATTATCGATGTATTACGCAAGTATCACACAGAAAAAGCAGCGAGCCTTGTGATGGTGGTGGATGATGATCTGACGACTCGCGAAATGATGGTACGCATGCTCCAAAAAGTGGATTGGGAAGTTATTGAAGCTGAAAACGGTAGCGTTGCATTGCAGCATTTAAAAACAAGACGCCCTGATTTAATTTTATCAGATTTGATGATGCCTGAAATGGATGGATTTGAGTTTATTAACCATCTGCGACAACATAAAACATACTCATCAATACCAGTGGTGGTGTTGACAGCGCGG
>CAYFOB010000029.1:0-1003 GCA_964344525.1 uncultured Thiomargarita sp. | reverse complement strand
TTGATGATCGTATCTGGCTTAGCAGTCGCGTAGATACTGTGTTTCAAAAAGGTGCATACACTCGCAAAGAATTGCTTACCGAACTTCAGCAATTATTGGTCGGTGCCATTTCCAGGAAAACGGAGCAATGAGTAAAAAACATCGCAATCAAGGCTGGGTCAAGGAGCACAATTCAGATGTGTATGTTAAACAAGCCAACCTTGCCGGTTATCGTTCACGGGCTGTTTATAAACTGGCACAAATTGATGCCCGTGATCACTTGTTTCGCCCCAATATGATGGTCATTGATTTAGGCGCAGCGCCAGGCGGTTGGTCACAATGTGTCACACAACATCACCAAGTCCAGGTGTTTGCCCTGGATATTTTGCCCATAGAGCCGTTGCCCGGCGTGACCTTTATTCAGGGCGATTTTCGAGAGCAAGCGGTGTTGGATGAATTGCTAAATCACTTAGGAGAGCGCAAAGCTGATCTTGTAATGTCCGATATGGCACCCAATATCAGCGGTATAAAAGCCATTGATCAACCCCGTGCCATGTTATTGGCTGAATTAGCCCGTGATTTGGCATTTGAGGTGTTGACGGCTTCAGGACAATTTTTAACCAAAGTTTTTCAAGGAGAAGGTTTTGATTCTTATGTTAAAGAATTAAGAGCCAACTTTAAGCACGTTGTGATTCGCAAACCTGAGGCATCACGCTCACGCTCATCTGAAGTCTATGTGCTTGCCAGGGAAATTAAATAGTGGGCAAACGAAAAAACCTGGAACAAAGGGATTTTCGTTCAAGTACTAAACTAAAAAGGAAAGGAAAAATGACAATTCACACTTACTAACAAAGGGTGCAAATCCCTAAAGAGGCACACTTCCATGAATGACATGGCAAAAAATCTTTTATTATGGGTTGTCATCGCCCTCGTTTTGATGATGGTGTTCAATAATTTTGGACCCAGAACACCTGGCCCCCGCACAGCAGAGTATTCAACATTTATTGCTGACGTTCAACAGGGG
>CAYFOB010000028.1:5593-16907 GCA_964344525.1 uncultured Thiomargarita sp. | reverse complement strand
TTGTCCCTAAATAATTTTGAACTGTGATTCTTATGATTTATGTGATTGATTTGAGTTTTTTTTATATCACTTGATATGACAACACATTCAGTCCGTTTATTTCCAGAATCTTTTTATCTGCTGTTATTAAAGTACAATTTTTGTATATACTACAACCAACAATAATAGCATCAGGTAATTTCAGCGTTTTCTGTTGACGGAGATTAATTATCTGCTGATGTTCTGACATATTTGGAAATGACAAATATTCAAGCTTAGAAATAACAGAACATGCAATAAATTCTGCTTCTTGTAATATTTTTACGAGCTCTTGATTACCCTTTAAAAGTTGAATAATACTGTTGGTATCCAAAAAGTAAAATTTACCACTCATCACGAATTTTCCGTTGTTCTTGAACAGCATCACCTTGCCATTCTAATTTTCCAACTACATCAGAAAAATCATATCGTTGCTTTTTAGCGATTAATTTTTCAGAAACTAAAATAATCACCTTCATATATTTTGAATATAATTGATTATATTGAGGTGGAATTTCAATCACATTTTTTTTTGCATGAATCTCAAATTCAAATGCTTGCATTTTTACCATCCTATCTTCTGGAACACCAAAATTATTTTAGGGTAAACTTTGACAATTCAAAATTCGCCTCTTTTATTATTCCTAAATTTTTGATGTTAAAAAACATTTTTGTTCTAAATTTTCTTATACCAATTAAATTATTGATAACACCGCCGCAGCCGCTTGTTGACTAGCTGATAGACGCAAACATTGATGTAATTCAGTAAAGCGATTCTGCAAGGTTTTTACTTGGGCAGGATTTTCCAGCCAGTGCAATATTGCCATTCCCAATTCATCAGGAATAACTTGGTGTTGCAAAAATTCTGGCACTAACCTTTCTTGGGCAAGGAGATTAGGTAGGGAAAAGTAAGGAACATGCACCAAAAGTTTAGCTATCCAATAACTTAATTCTGCCGCACGGTAAGCCACTACCATAGGTCGTTTTAGCAACATGGCTTCTAGGGTTGCCGTGCCTGAAGTCATGAGTACGACATCTGCAGCTGCCATCGCCTCATGTGATTGTCCTGCTAGTAAAGTTAATGGTAAGTTGGGGGCAATTTCTGTAATTTGTTGGTCAAATAGTTTTTTCAAATCGGGATTGGCTAATGGGACAATAAAGCGTAAATCTGGACGTTGTGCCAATAGCCAACGGGCAGTGTGCAAAAAGGGAATGCCCAGTTGACGGATTTCGTTGCGCCGACTGCCTGGCAATAGGGCTACCCATACGCCTTCCGGTTGAATACCTAAACCCTTTCTTGCTGCTTGTTTATCTGTCTGCAAAGGAATATTATCCGCCAAAGGGTGCCCAACAAATTGCACTGGAATATTGTGTTGTTGATAGTAGTTGGCTTCAAAGGGGAATAAAGTCAGCATGAGATCACAAGCACGGGCAATTTTTCGCAAGCGGTATTGCCGCCATGCCCAAACTGAAGGGCTGACATAATGTACGGTAGGAATACCCGCTGCTTTTAAGGTGTATTCCAATCCGAGATTAAAATCAGGCGCATCAATGCCAATAAAAACATCGGGTGGGTGTTGTAGAAAATGGTCGCGCAGACTATTACGACATTTTTTGAGACTGGAAAAATGTTTGATGACTTCTACCAAGCCCATCACCGAAAGGGTTTCTAAAGGGTAGTGACTGTGGAAACCTGCAGCCAGCATTTTGGGGCCTCCAATGCCTTCAATCAAGGCATCAGGATGGCTGGCGCGTAAGGCGTGAATGAGTCCACCGCCTAATAAATCTCCTGATAATTCACCTGCAATAATTCCGATACGCATATTTAGAAGTTAAAAAAAACCAAGTTTTTTTGAAAAAACTTGGTTTATAGGTTTTTTATCGTACAATACCGCGTGTTGCTTGTTGCAAAAATCTTTGCATTTGCTGGACTTCTGCGTGTTCTTCGCTCAATGTTTTTAGTTCTTCAATAGCTTGTTCTATTGTCAGGTTTTTTTTATAAATAATTTTATAGGCTTGGTGCAACGCTTGAATGGTTTTGTTACTAAAACCTCGGCGTTTCAATCCTTCCTTATTGATACCATAAGCCCCCGCACGATTTCCAGACACTGTTACAAATGGGGGAACATCTTTGCTGATCACTGTGCCGCCACCAGAAAAACTATGCACCCCCATCTTACAAAACTGATGGATCAAAGTAAAAGCGCCTAAAATCGCATAATCTTCAATCAGCACATGTCCTGCCAAAGAAGCGCCATTGGCGAAAATTGTCTGATTACCCACAATAGAATCATGGGCAATATGGCAATAAGCCATTATCCAATTATCATCTCCAATGCGCGTGATTCCTCCCCCTTGCACAGTACCTCGGTTAAGGGTGCAATATTCGCGGATTTCATTGCGATCCCCAATTTCTAGTCGAGGTTCTGTTTCTCCCCCATATTTTTTATCTTGGGGAATTTCTCCGATTGAGGCAAATTGGTAGATCTTATTATCGCGTCCAATTCGCGTCGGCCCTTTAATGACAACATGTGGACCTATCCAAGTTCCAGCTGCGATTTGTACATCCGCACCGATAATAGAATAGGGTTCGATATGAACTTCACTGTCCAGTTCCGCTTTGGGATCAATTATGGCGTGTTTATCAATCAACTTTGAATATCTCTCTTCATGCACATGAGTTCAGCGCTGGCAACCAATTTTTCATCTACTTTGGTGGTTGCAGCATATTTCCATACACCACGGGTGGTGCGTAATAATTTGACTTCGATCAATAATTGATCGCCTGGTTCAACAGGTTGTTTAAATCGCGCTTTGTCCACGCCAACCAGATAGTATAATGAATCCTCCTCTGGTTGTGCTTTTGCGGTTTTAAATGACAAGATACCGGTAGCCTGAGCCATTGCTTCAATAAGCAGAACACCGGGCATAACAGGACGGAGCGGAAAATGGCCTTGAAAAAAAGGTTCATTATAGGTTACATTTTTAACAGCAACCAAGGATTCACCCACAGTGTAATCCAATACTTTGTCTATTAACAAAAATGGATAGCGGTGATGAAGGTGTTGAAAAATTTGATGGATATCCAGGGTATTCATAAAAATATCGGCAAGGAAACCCCTGAGCTGAAAGCGCAGGAGAGGAATTGTCGATTCTCCTTAAGTTAAATAATTATAACCATCAACCGCTTGGATTCGTTGGCAATATTTCCAACTAATACCTTGCGTTTTGTATTGAAAACCGCTGAGTTTCATGCGGGACTATTTTACATAAAAGGGAATATTTGTCAACCAAAATTATCTAAGCTTTTCTGACAAAAGGTTTTGTGTATTTTTTTGATTGATGTTAAAAAACATTTTTATTTTTGCTTAATCCCAATGCTAGCGCGATAGGCTTTGACAGCTTGCGTCTGGCTTGTCCAATTTATATAATTACTTAACTGAGCTATATCCAATTCTGGCAAAAAACGACTGTCTGTATGTTGTTCATAAGTTTCATTTTGTAGATGATAAATCAAAAATTGATTATTTTTAAAAAACCATAGCTCTGGCACAGACAAACCTCGGTAAACCTCTAGCTTATCAATACCACCGCTGCTAATAACAATTTCTATGGCAATATCAGGTACATCTTTTAGTTCACCAAAACAATAACATTCATCAGGTTCTAATCCCCGTTCATTGGCTTGTTTCCGGAAAGTCGCACCACCGTAGCCGTTCAAATCAATGTCCTTTTCCTCAGCATAAGCTTCGACAAGGCGAGCAATTATTGTTTTGAGTTTCTCATGTTCTGCTGAGGTAGTCATAATTTGTAGTGTTCCTTTTAGGTAAGTCATCCGCAAGGAGGGAAAACGATCCATAAAATTTGTGACTAGGGTTTCGTATTGTATCCATGTTACATTGTATAACGTGATTTTGGGTTCTTGAGCCGCCGTTATAGATATATTGGTGTTTAAAGGTATTTTTGGAACAATTTCTGATTGCAATCTTACCTCACTCTCATCATCGTCAAGACTTTCAATGAGTTGGCGGGCGAGCAAGGCACGTTCAGTTTTGCACAATCCCATCACGTCGCTAGTCAGTTCGTTTATAAACATAGTCATCAGCTTTTATTCCTCACAATGTTTATCATTTCAATAATTCCTTTCCTATTAGACATTATTGTTCATTACAAAAAACGGTCAAAAACCACTAAGAACTACAAGGATTGTTAATAATTGACTTTTATTCCCACACTGACAAAGCGCAGCTTGGAACGAAAAAAAAAACGTTAAATTCTTTGGAGTGCAAAGCAGCGCTTTGCCGCTTGTGAACGAGGCTGCGTAACATCAGTTATTAATAATCCATGTAGTTATAGATTTTGAAGAATAACTTTATATACGCTTCCCAGTTTTTCTTGCCACTTGCTCAATTATCTTTTGTTCTTCAAATTCAGGTGCAGCAAGAATAATATCAATTTTTTGTTCTCCTAACCGCATTTGTAATTTCGCCCATAATTGTGACTGTTTGAATATTCGCTCACTTGGATCAGAAAAATCGGTTTCTATCAATAAATCAATATCACCACCTCGTTTGCTATCATCTACCCTGGAACCGAATAACCAAACAATAGCATCCTTTCCCATTACCTCATGGACAGAAGATTTAATGATTTGTATTTCTTGTTGAGTTAAGCGCATTTTTTACAAAAAAACGGGGGTTTCTAACACAAAATCATCTATTGTGCTAAGCGTGAACAAGTTATCATTGACGTACATTTTTACTTGCATAAAAATATCATATAATTTTCTCGTATTATTATAAACCATATTAATATTGAAAGCATTGGTATCGCTTTCATCATGATACTCATGTGACAGATTGTTTCTCAAGTTTCTTAACAGCAACCATTCTTCTTTCTTTTCAATAATAGCTAATTGTTCAAGTCTATTGAGCAAATCCAGAAAGGGCTTATTTTTAACCTCTTCCTTTAAACAGATTAAGACTCCTCTAAACAATCTCTCGCCCATAGCATCTTGGAGTTTGGAAAATCGAAAGATGAATTGATCAATGTTTTCTACTTGTTCTTCAGTTAAATGATCATATTTAGTGCTATCAAGTGGCATAAATTTGCTCATTTTCTGGTAAGCGTATAGCATCCTCTTGATATGTTTGTTGCACTCATCTATGGCTTGGAGTAATTTTCTTGTTGATATGTCCATAGTTAAAAATCAAAAAAAAGTCCCAAAGCGCTGCTCCAAAATACCTGAAAATTCATAAATTTGATGGATATCCATGCTATTCAGAATTGTGCCTTTCTAGGGTTTGTAAACGTCGTGCCATATCATCAAGTTGTTTGAATCTGTGGTAATTCCTGTGCCAATGCTGGTTAGGCTCTATTGCTGTGCCTGAAGAATAAACTCCCGGTTCACGAATAGATTGCAAGACGATTGATCCCCCTGTAACATGCACATGATCCACTAATTCTAGATGCCCCGAAATGCCTACGCCTCCTCCAATCATACAATAGCAGCCTATGCGAGTGCTACCAGCAATTCCCACACACCCAGCTATCGCCGTATGTTTTCCAATTTGAACATTATGGGCAATTTGGATAAGATTATCCAGTTTAACGCCTTCACCGATCATGGTATCTTCTAAGGCGCCTTTGTCTATAGTTGTGTTGGCACCAATTTCTGCATCATCACCAATAAGAACACCACCGAGTTGTGGAACTTTTACCCATTTTCCTGCCTCATTGGCATTTCCAAAACCGTCTGATCCAATCACAGCGCCTGGATGAATAATCACACGTTGTCCAAGTCGTGTACCCGCGCATAAGGTAACATTTGCTAACAATTGACAATTATTACCAATTTCGACGCCGTTTTCTATAACGCAACCAGGACCAATAAAAACATCATGACCAACTCGTGCCCCCGCTTCAATAACAACCTGTTGTGCGACTGATACAGTGGTCTCCAAAAATGCATCAGGACTCACCCAAGCCGTAGAATGTATGCCAGGGTTATGAAGCCTGGGCGGGTTGAAGAAAGTAGCCGCTCGGGCATAACCTAAATATGGATTGTCCATCACCAACGTAGGTACTTGACAGAAACGCTGATCTGATTTTGCTAAAATCACAGCGGCTGCACGGGTTTTAGACAACTCATCACGATATCGGCGGTTGGAAAAAAAACTGACTTCTTGCGTGCCTGCCCGCATCAAAGATGCGATACCTACAATTGGCAATTCTTCTGAGGTGGATGATTCTGCTCCAATTTTTTTGGCCAACTCAGCAAGGGTAATGGATATCTTCATCATTAGACAAACCTTATCTGGCGATGCGGTGAAGGTATCTTAACACTTTATCAGTTAGATCCACACGCTCACTTCTCCAAACAACCGCAGTTTCTGTGAGGATCAAGTCATAAGAACCTTTTTTAGCTAACTTTTGAATGACTTGGAGAATTATTTTGTGAATTCTAGCACGTTCTTTATTGGCCTGGATGTTTTGGTCTTCCTCAAACTCTTGTATTTGTTGTTTCAAGTCAATCCTTTTGGATCTAATTTGACGCTTAAGTTCAATGGCCTCAGACTCAGTTATAGTGGGAGCCTTCCTTTCGTAATTCTTTTCCAGTTTCTTAATTTGCTGTTCTAACCAACGAAGGGTTCGTTCTCTGGCTTCAAATTTTTTTCTAAGGCGTTTTTCAGCTTGAACAACTTGGGGCGCTTCCTTCATGATTTTGAGCGTGTTGACAAAACCAATTTTGAGTCCCGCTGCCACCGGATGGGACAACACACTAAAAAATACAGCAACAATCAAATAAAAATAACGTTTTTTCAATTTGCACTCTCCGTAAAAAATGTTACCAATTATAAGTCGTACCAATGGTGAATTGAAACATTTCTGTTTGATCACCTTCCATTTTTTTAAGGGGTTTGGCTAAACTAAAACTTAAAACGCCTATGGGCGATAACCAAATAGCAGATAAGCCAGTCGAATGGCGTAGCTGAGAACTATCAAAGTCCTCATTGATCCCATACACATTTCCAATATCAAAAAAGGCCGAAATCCTAAAGGAATTGGAGGTTTTTGTAAATGGAAAGGGTAAAATCAATTCCGCATTGCCAACCACTTTTAAATTGCCACCCAAAGGTTGTCCGTTAGAATCCAATGTCCCCAGGGTATTTTCTCGAAAGCCACGTACTGTACGTGGACCACCCGCCGTATAATTTTCAAAAAAAGGCAAATGATCATCATCGCCGTATCCATCCCCAAATCCAATTTGTCCTTTGAGTAGGAGGATATAATCGGTTACCAGTGGGAATAACCATTGGTGACGATAATTGAGCTTATAATAACTAAGTTCGCTAAATGGTAAAGTCGCTTCGGCACTGAAAGATTGCAATGTGCCCTTATCAGGAAACCAGGCGCGATTGCGTGTGTCATGTCGGATGCTCGCAGTCAGGCGATAAGAATTATAGTTGCTACCATTAGCATCAATAAAATCAAAAATTTCTTGAGCGCTCACATCTGTGGTTTGAAGTCGGGTGCGATCAAAAGCGACGCCAACACTCATATCATTATACTCCGTGAGCGCTAATCCATAATTAATCTCAGTACCGTAAGCATCTGTGGTATAGCGGCTTAGGTTGGCTTCTTCGGCATCGGTAGTCCGATAAAAGAGATTAAAACCACGACTGACGTTATTTATCGTTGTATAGGGATTAAAATAGGAAAAACGATAAATTGTATTGATTTGGCTATTATTGAAAGTCAAACCAACACGTTTTCCAGTCCCTAAAAAATTCTCTTGGCTGACGCTGGCATTAAATACCACCCCCTGAGTTTGTCCGTAGCCAATCCCTGCCATTAAGTTACCAGAGGGCCTTTCTACCACAGTGTAATTGACATCAACTTGATCATCAGCATCGGGCACCCGTGGTGTATCGACTGTGACGGTTTCAAAGTAGCCCAAACGATTCAAACGAGTCAGTGAACGTTTCATATTGCCTGTTGAAATCCAGCCCCCTTCCATTTGACGCATTTCACGACGCAATACTTCATCTCGGGTTTTGTGATTGCCCGCAAAATTAATTCGTCGGACATAAACCCGTTTACCTGGATCAACAAAAAAAGTTAATGCGACTGTTTTCTTTTCTGAATCAACATCAGTCACAGGATTGATATTGGCAAAATGATAGCCTTTATCGCCAATCCGTTCAAGAATCGCCTCCTTACTTTTGCTGACTTTTTTGCGCGAAAATAGATCACCTGCTTTGATGAGCATTTTGTCAAGTAATTCAGCTTTAGAAACGATTAATTTGCCTGCTAATTTGACTTCAGATATTGTGTATTTGTCTCCTTCTGTCAGGTTGATTGTGATATACACTTCTTCCTTGTCGGGTGTAATAGAAACTTGGGTGGAGTCAACATTAAAGTTGAGATACCCATGATCTAAGTAATAAGAACGCACTGCCTCTAAATCGGCAGCCAATTGTAGTTGTGAATATTGGTCATTACTAAAAAACGATCCACTCACTTCCAATTTCATTTGTTCAAGGAGATCAGCATCGCTAACAGTATGGTTTCCAACAAAATTAATTTGCTTTATTTGTGCAACAACCCCTTCATTAATGTCAACTTGTATTGCAACACGGTTACGACTGAGCGGTGTGACGGTTGATTTGACATGCACCGCATATCTGCCCAAGTTAAAGTACAGACGCTGCAATTCCAATTCAACTCTCTCAAGCAGTGAACGATTAAACACTCTACCTTCATCGAAACCAATATCTTTTAAAGCGGTGCCTAATTCCTCTGTTTCAATTTCTTCATTACCCACAAAAGTAATTTCTGAAATTGCAGGGCGCTCTTTAACTTGCACGATCAAAACATTGCCTTCTCGCTCTAAGCGTACATCTTTGAAAAAACCTGTTTTAAACAACGCGGAAATAGCAGCATTTGTGTCATCTTGCGAAAAACGTTGACCAACAGTGATTGGTAAGTAGTTAAAAACAGTTCCTGCATCAATCCGCCTGGCTCCTTGTAAGCGGATATCTTCAACGACAAATGCATCAAAGGCATAAACAGGTTGCAAGATGCTCAAAATAATAAACCATCCGTATTTCATATCAGTTATCAGTGTTCAGTTATCAGTGTTCGGTTATCAGTCATTTAAACTGATAACTGATAATTGTTAATTGAATAGCCGTTCCAAATCGTTAAATATCGCAAGTCCCATCAATAATAAAATAAATGTTAACCCAATTCGTTGTAAAAAAGATTCCGTATTTTCAGTGACGGGATTGCCCTTGATCCATTCTATAAAATACATCAGCAAATGTCCGCCATCAAGCAGAGGAATTGGTAACAAATTGATGACTCCCAAGCTGACGCTGACTAAACCTAAAAAGGATAAAAATACGCTAATGCCTAATTGGGCTGATTGTCCTGCAAATTGGGCTATGCTGATAGGACCACTAATATGTTCGTGTGATACTTGCAAAGTCAACATTTTGACCATGACGCGCAAGGTTAGGACGCTGATTTCCCATGTTTTTATTAAGCCTTGCCATAAAGCACTCCCCAAACCATAGCGTTCTATCCCTTGATATTCGTCGGGTATCGTATATTTTTTAGCATAGATCCCCATTCGTCCTTTTCCATCGACATTGTCGGGTATTAAAATCAATTTGACGTGTTGGTGATTCCGTTCAATTTCCACGCCAATTTCTTGCCCAGGGCGTTGGGTAACATAGCGCGCTAAGGCATGCCAATCGCTTATCGATTGGTTATCCAAGGCAATGATTTTATCATTTGGTTTTAGCCCTGCACGTGCTGCGGCTGTGTTGGGCACTATGTCGCCAATGATAGCAGGTGGGGAAGGACGAAAGGGGTGCATTCCGATTTTTTCGAAAAATTGCCCTTTTGCAATATCATCAATTGTCAAACTTTGTACATTCAAATTTAAATCATATTGATAGCCTTGCTGATTTTTGACGGCATAAGTTAATTCTTTTTTGTCATTAAGCAATTGTTGCAGGGTGACTTGCATGACCGTTTCCCAGCGTACTGTAGATTGCCCATTGATGGCCATAATTTGGTAGCCAGAACGAAATCCGGCTTGATCTGCCAAACTTTCGGGGGTGACTTCGCCCACGAAAGCTTTCATGCCTGTTACGCCAACCATATACATTATGGTGTAAGCAATGATGGCAAATAAAAAGTTAAACAGAGGACCTGCAAAAACAATGGCTGTACGCACTTTGAGGGATTGCCGATTAAAAGCGCGGTGCTGCTCTTGGGGGGCAACTTCGCCTTCGCGCTCATCAAGCATTTTGACATAGCCGCCTAAGGGAATAGCAGCTATCGCAAATTCGGTTTTATCTTTACCAAAACAACGCAACCATAAAGGTTTCCCAAAGCCTACCGAAAAACGTAGAATTTTTACGCCCAAGCGTCGTGCAACCCAATAATGACCAAATTCATGTACGGTCACTAAAATGCCAATAACGACAATAAAGGCGAGTAATGCTTGTACAAATGACATATCAGTTATCAGTTATCGTTGACTGTGCTAATTCGCGTGCATGAGCATCGTCTTCAAGGATTATTTCCAAGGAGTTAGCTGTACGACCCGTTAATTGGGATAAGGTTGTTTCAATTACTTTAGGAATGGCGGTAAAAGGTAAACGTTCTTGTAAAAAGGCTTGCACAGCGACTTCATTGGCTGCATTTAAGATTGCACTGGTTGTGCCACCGGCTGACATGGCTTCATAAGCGAATTTTAGGCAAGGAAAACGTGCAAAATCAATCGCTTCAAAATCTAATTGGGCAACATCGACCAAATTTAAGCGGGGAACACCTGAAAAAATGCGTTTAGGCCATGCTAATGCGTAGGCAATGGGTGTACGCATGTCGGGATTACCTAATTGTGCCAGCATAGAACCGTCAACGTATTCAACCAGCGAGTGAATCACACTTTGGGGGTGTAGCACAACTTCTATTTGTTCTGGTTGTGCAGAAAATAGCCAACAGGCTTCAATCACTTCCAGCCCTTTATTCATCATCGTGGCAGAATCTACCGATATTTTGCGTCCCATGTGCCAGTTTGGATGGGCACAAGCTTGATCTGGGGTAACGTCATGCAATTGTTCAACAGGATAGGTGCGAAAGGGACCGCCAGAGGCGGTTAGCAAAATACGGTTGATGCCTTCTAATTTCTGGGTAGGGGGCAAGCATTGAAATATTGCGTTATGTTCGCTGTCAATGGGCAATAATTCAGCCCCATGTTGGCGCACTGCATTCATAA
>CAYFOB010000028.1:0-5583 GCA_964344525.1 uncultured Thiomargarita sp. | reverse complement strand
GACATGACTAGATATTCTTTATTAGCCAATAAAACCCGTTTACCTGCTTGGGCAGCCGCCAGGGTAGGTAGCAAACCCGCACTGCCAACGATTGCCGCCATAACCAGGTCGACTTGGGGCAAGCTGGCTACTTGAGTCAGTCCCTCAATACCGCTTAACACTTGTGTGGGGAGATTGTCCTTTTTTAAACGTTGTTCAAGACGTTCAGCAGCATCTGAATCTGCCATCACGGCGTAATGGGGTTGGCATTCCATACAAAGAGTCGCTAAACGGTCAACTTGTTGGTGCGCAGTCAGTGCGATGACTTCAAAGTCATCTGGATGCCGTTTGATGACGTCAAGGGTATTTATACCAATGGTGCCGGTGGCCCCTAGTATAGTAATCTTTTTCAAAACACTTTTCCCAGTAAAATAAGTCCAGTCACAAATGTGGGTGCTGCTGAGGTTAAGCTATCAATGCGGTCAAGTACGCCGCCATGCCCAGGTAATATTTGCCCGCTATCTTTGAGCCCTGCTTGTCGTTTAAATAGGCTTTCCAATAAATCCCCTAAGATGGATAACCCTACGGTTAATATACATAATAGCATAAAAAAAGAGAATGTCATCAACGGCATTGATTTTAGGAGCGCGTAACTGAGCGAAACGATTGAGCTCATTAGTAAGGCCCCTGCGACTCCTTCCCAGGTTTTTCCTGGACTGATTTTATGCGCTAATTTTTTTTGCCCCCAACGTCTGCCTGCAAAGTAGGCCCCCGTGTCAGCTGCCCAAATCAACACAAACAGGAAGAGAAGCCCTCGTCCTCCTTCATGTTCATGCAAAAGCAATAAGGCGCCCCAAGCGGGCAACAAAATGAAAAAGCCCAGTAGCGCTTTAATAAATGGTGAGTGTGGTATCAGGTTTTGGCCTTTTTGATAACGCAACACCCAATACGTTGCCAATAGCCACCAGAGGCAGGCTGCTAATAGTATATATATTATATATGTATATATGGTATGAGTCGCCAAAAGCGCTAAGCTCATCGCAATGACATAAATACTACGTGCCATCCGGTTATGCCATCCACAAATGGCTGCCCATTCCCATGCGCCAAGCGCAATAAAAATGCCCATCACCCATGCCAGCGTTTGTGAGGATGCATTCAATAATACCCATACGATAATGGGTATTAGAATAATGGCGGTGATCAGACGTTGTTTAAGCATTTTCTTGTTCTTCAACTTGTTCGCTTGTGCGTCCAAAGCGACGTTGACGACGAGCAAAGGATTCTAAGGCATCCATAAAGCTGTCCTTGTCAAAATCTGGCCATAGGGTATCGGTAAAATATAATTCTGTGTAAGCCAGTTGCCATAATAGAAAATTGCTGATCCGCTGTTCACCGCCGGTACGAATGAATAAATCTGGCTCAGGTAAATCTGCTGAACAAACGTGTGTTGCAAAGAGACTTTCGTTAATTTCTTGACTTTGTAGTGTACCTTGTTCAACAAGTGAAGCTAAGCGTTTTGCGGTTTCCGCAATGTCCCAACGTCCACCATAATTGGCTGCAATCACTAAGGTGACGCCAGAATTGTGCTTTGTGAGTTCCTCTGCTTCTACAATCAGTTGTTGTAATTTTTCAGAAAAAGCTTCGCGTGCGCCAATAATGCGTAAGCGTACGTTGTTTTTGTGTAACTTATTAATTTCCCGCTGTAATGCGGTCATAAATAAGTCCATGAGTAAGTTGACTTCTTGTTTGGGACGTCGCCAATTTTCGCTGCTGAATGTGAATAAGGTTAACACTTCAATGCCATGTTCTACACATAAGGTGAGTACCCGACGCACGGTTTCAACACCGGCTTTATGCCCAGCATGGCGTGGCAATAATCTTTTTTTAGCCCAGCGCCCATTACCATCCATAATAATGGCGATGTGGCGTGGAATGCGAGAATCAGTCATCAGGTTACACTTCCATTAATTCTGTTTCTTTTTCTTGCAGTGTGGTATCGACTTGGGCAATATGTTGATCTGTTAATTTTTGGATTAGTTCTTCACCATGACGTCCGTCATCTTTAGAAATATCTCCGTCTTTGACCAATCCTTTGATTTCATGGTTTGCATCGCGGCGTATGTTACGGATTGCAATCCGTGCGGTTTCAGCCTCATGGCGCACAATTTTGACTAAATCACGACGCCGATCCTCTGTCATAGGGGGTAGTGGTATACGCAATAAGTTGCCGACATTGGTTGGATTCAGTCCTAAATCAGAGTCTCTAATCGCTTTTTCTACTATTGCCAGCATGGGTTTTTCATAAGGTGTTACACCGAGCGTTCGTGGGTCTAGTACAGCAACATTAGCGACTTGATTAATGGGCGTGTCGGTGCCGTAGTAAGGCACTAAAATTTGATCAAGTAAACTGGTGTGAGCACGCCCTGTCCGAACTTTAGTTAATTCTGCTTTTAGTGCTTGCACACTTTTATTCATTCGCTCCTCAGCGTCTTCTTGAATTATTTCAATCATTTAGCTCCCCTCACTGTGAATCAGCGTTCCTTCATCAAAACCGGTGATGGCACGCATGAGTGCACCCGCTTTGCCCATATCGAGCACCCGCAACAGCATGTTATTATCTCGGCACAGAACAACGGCGGTGGTATCCATGACCCCTAAGTTACGTTGGATTACTTCATCATAAGTTAAGCGCGAAAAACGTTTGGCAGCGGGATTAGCAATGGGATCAGCGTTATAAACCCCGTCAACTTTGGTGGCTTTTATCATTAAATTGGCGCCGATTTCGATAGCGCGTAAACTAGCGGCAGAATCTGTGGTAAAAAAGGGATTGCCTGTTCCTGCGACAAAAATCACGACTTGTCCCTTTTCCAAGTGGTTAATTGCTTGTTGTTGGCTATAACCTTCACAAACAGCATCCATGCGAATAGCTGACATGACACAGGTTTGCACGCCTGCTTTTTGCAGGGCATCTTGCATGGCTAATCCATTCATTACGGTTGCCAGCATGCCCATGTAGTCGGCTGAAACTCTATTAATAGCCGTCAAACCTGCGCCACGCACATCTTGCGCTATGCGGGACATGAGTTGCGAATCAATACCAAAATTGGCATTACCCATCAATGCCTCGCCACTGAGTTTTAATAATACACGGCGATAAGCTACGGAAACATCAGACATGGTTGGACATCTCACTGATATATTCAATCAAAAAAATCCCCCCCTAAATACGATTAAAGAGGGGATCAATATGTGTTTCCCCCCCTTTACTTTTCTATTCTTGTTTAATTATAGTTCAATTAGGGAGAATTGGTACCCTAATTGCCTTGTACTTGTTGCATCACTTCATCAGCAAAATTTTCACTTTTCTTTTCAATCCCTTCACCGACTTCAAAACGCTCAAAATGTACAACACTGGCTTGGTTTGCTTTGAGTAATTTTTCCACATTTTGGTCTGGTTCTTTGACAAATGGTTGACCCAGTAGCGTGATTTCGCCTAAAAATTTTTTCATACGCCCATCAACCATTTTTTCAATGATGTGGACAGGTTTGCCGCTGTTGGCTGCTTGTGCGGTATAAATGTCTTTTTCCTTTGCAACCATTTCGGCAGGTACTTGATCAGCAGAGACGCACAGTGGGCGGCTGGCGGCAACGTGCATGGCAATGTCTTTGGCTAATTCGGGACTACCACCACGCATATCCACTAAGACGCCAATCCGCGTGCCATGTAAATAGACCCCCAGATTACCCTTTTGCGTTTCCATTAGGCCAAAGCGTCGAACATTGACATTTTCGCCAATTTTGGCAATTAAATCTTTGCGTGCCTCTTCAACATTTTTTTCGTTGCCAGCTAGGGGGGCTGCCATTAGGGTTGCTAAGTTGCTAGGACAATCGCGCAAAATTGTGGTGCCCACTGCGTCGCAAAATGCTTTGAAATCATCGCCTTTGGAGACAAAATCGGTCTCGCAATTGATTTCTACCATTGCGACATGCTTGCTGTTTTGTTGTATGATAATCAAGCCTTCTGCCGCAATTCGTCCCGCTTTTTTGGCCGCTTTAGTTTGGCCAGCTTTACGCATCGCTTCAATGGCGGCTTCAATATCGCCCCCACTTTCCACCAGCGCTTTTTTGCACTCCATCATGCCCGCACCAGTGCGTTCACGCAGCTCTTTAACCAACGCTGCTGAAATTTTCATTATGTTAAACCTCTTGTTTTTATTTAGTTTCTTATGTCGCAAAGCGCTGCTTTGCACTCCAAAAACGTAAACTGGAGTGCAAAGCAGCGCTTTGCGACTTGCTTGGGAAGTCAGATGCGTAACATCAGTTAGTTAGCAATAGATCCTTCATCTTCAATTTCCACAAAATCGTCTTCCCCCCCTGTCATTTCCAAGTTTGCTTGTTGACTATCGAGAATGCTATCTGCTATTCCATTAGCATATAATGTGATCGCACGAATAGCATCATCGTTGCCTGGGATGATGTAATCGACGTTCACGGGGCTGTTGTTAGTGTCTACAACGCCAACAACAGGAATATTCAGTTTGCTGGCTTCTTTGACCGCAATTTTTTCATAGCCCACATCAATAATGAATAGCGCATCAGGCAGCACGCTCATGTCTTTGATACCGCCTAAGCTACGTTCTAATTTTTCCAATTCACGAGTTAGTGAGAGGGCTTCTTTTTTTGTTAAGCGGTGTAAGGTGCCGTCTTGTGTGATCATCTCCAAGTCTTTGAGGCGCTTGACAGAGGCTCTGACGGTTTTAAAATTGGTCAGCATCCCCCCTAGCCAGCGGCGATTGACGTAAGGCATTCCGCAGCGGATTGCGGCCTCTTTAACGGCTTCTTGTGCGGCACGTTTGGTGCCAACAAATAAAACCGTGCCTTTTTTGGCCACTAATTTGCCCAAAAAATTGGCAGCCTCGCCAAACATGGGCAAGGTGTGTTCAAGGTTGATGATGTGAATTTTATTCCGTTCTCCAAAAATATACGGAGCCATTTGTGGATTCCAGTAACGAGTCCTGTGTCCAAAATGTACCCCTGCTTCCAGCATTTGACGCATTGAGATGTTTGCCATAAAGTTGCTCCAATTGGATTAGTGCTTGACACACCCCATATCGGTTGTTATCAAATTTCTATGATTTTCTCAGACCCCGCTAAATGTTCACGGTACTGAAAAAGCGTGGGCTTTATACCATAAAATGCTTA
Organism: uncultured Thiomargarita sp.; assembly: GCA_964344525.1. Lineage (GTDB taxonomy): Bacteria > Pseudomonadota > Gammaproteobacteria > Beggiatoales > Beggiatoaceae > CAYFOB01. Next base: position 399 of record CAYFOB010000028.1, on the reverse strand, counting down.
TCAAAACAATCTATTGTCATGGCTGTTTCTATAAAAACTTTTGAAGAAATTGAAAAAATGCGCGTGGCTGGACGCTTGGCGGTTGAAGTTTTGGATATGATCACGCCTTATGTGCAAGCCGGTGTGACAACTAATGAATTGGATCAGTTGTGCCATGACCACATTGTTAATGTGCAGCAAGCGATTCCGTCTCCTTTAAATTATAAAAAATTTCCAAAGTCTATTTGTACGTCCGTCAATCATCAGGTTTGTCATGGTATTCCTGGCAAGAGAAAATTGAAAAATGGGGATATTCTTAATATTGATATTACTGTTAACAAAGATGGATATCATGGTGATACCAGTCGGATGTTCATGGTTGGTAAACCGAGTGTACGTGCCAAACGGCTCGTAGAAGTT